>CALRWX020000020.1:0-45446 GCA_943371975.1 Pseudanabaena sp. UWO311
TCAGGTAGACCTTACAAAGACTGCTTGGTGTCTATGGTGCGGTGGAACCACTCTGACCCATCCCGAACTCAGATGTGAAACGCTGTCACGGTGAAGATACTTTAGGGGTAGCCCTACGGGAAAATAGCTCGATGCCAAGCTTAATTTTAAAAGAGAGAGGTTAGTAACAATGTTACTAACCTCTCTCTTTTTGGTATTAATTTTTGTCCAGTAAATTGCAAGGAATCACGGAATTATTTTCCTGTTAAATGCGAGGAAACAATGCTGTAGTTTAGACCTCTTGTTTAACTGGTGTATCGTTTATTCACTAGTGATCAAATTGATCCTGCCTTGTTGATCTCGGTGCAATAGGAACGTCGTAAACCAAATTTACCGTTACAACCTTTAGTGACAGCACTTTTCAATCTTGGAAATTACGCATGAACCATCAGATATTGACCATTGCCATTGTACTCACCATCGCAAGTTGCAAAAATAGTACCCAACATCAATAGATAGAAACGCCAGATTCGACGAAATTTGGCATAATCCATCCCGTAATCTAAATGCTTAACAATCTCTTGAGAGTCATCAAATCTCTCTAACCATGCCGTCAAAGTTTTGTGATAGTTGATGCCATTCATATACCATCGATTGATGGTTTTCAGATTGCCATTATGACTTGGAATCGCGTCATAATTCCAGTAACGACCATGGGGGAAAATATACTTGTGAGTAAAGCCAGATGACATATTATTCGGAATGCGTGCGGTAATAATATGAATGAATACTTTGCCATTACTTTTGAGAAAAGACGCTAACTTTTGGAAAGCATTGGTGAGATTGCCAACATGGCAAAAGACTCCAATCGAGAGAATTTTGTCAAACTTCTCAGAAAACTGTGCTTCATTTAAATCACCTTCATGCAGTGTAAACCGACCTGAGCTTAAAAAGCTGGCTGGATCTAGCATTTTACTACGCATGTATTCACACTGTTGGTGACTCAAGTTCAGTCCTGTAAACCTTACATTGGGGAACTTTGACATAATGTAGTTAGGTACACAACCCCAACCACAGCCAAAATCCAAAATATGGTCACCATCAACGATCTCTAGTCTTTCAATCACATGATCGATCATGTGCATTTGGGATTGTTCTAGGTTGATGGCCTCATGCTCCCAAAATCCAGTACTGTACTTGGGATAAATAACATCCCAAGCTCCCAACATCTGATTTAACATGGCTTGGGGGCGCTCATATTGAACGTCCATTAGTTCGCGTGAAGATTCGGCTACATGCTCAGATTCTTGTAACACCCATTCATTGGGGGCAAGAAGGCTGGGAAAGTGTTTAAACAAGATCGGCATGGACGTTTCCAGTGATGCGCGAAAAATGGAATCTGATATCTCTAAACCGTTGATATAGGCTTCTGCCATTGCCATTTGTGTCGCATTAAAAGCTCCTGCCATTAATCTTGTTGCTTTGTATGCGATCAGGTTCTTTAGAGTTGCATCTCCCACAATAGGGATCTGAGTTTGAATGTTTGAGAGTAAATCCGTAGAAGTCATGTTGGTTCCTTTTAGTTTAGAAGGTGGCTCAGACAAGAAATCTTAAATAGACATCAATTTGAAAATATCTTGATTTTGAAACGGAAGTTGATCAAAGACATTTTCATTATTGACTTAGCCTGTAGTATAGCCATCTCTTTTATAGTTAATCGTTAAAAATTGATTTAAGTTAATATGATTTCAGTTTGATTTACCTAAATATAGCTAGACCCAAATAAATAAAAGCGCCGCTTTGCGCCGCCTTTATTTATTTGGTTTTTATGTCTCAATCAAAACTTGTATTGCTATATAAGTTTTGATGGTTAGCTTTTGCCAACAAATCTTTTTCGCTAGGTAATCTCAACTTTGAGGCTAATTTGAGGAACTCTAGTAGTTTAATAAAACTAAAAGTTGGATCTGGCAAATAGACTATTTGACCGTCACAAATAGTGATCCCATGCCGACTAGATGACTGAAAGGCATGGTGGAGATTATGCCAACCTTCTCCTAGCGTGAGAAATGCTACCAATCCACTGTTACGACTATGGTCATTAGTTATAAATGGTCGCTTACCCCAGAGATGGCTAAGCGAGTTAACAGTTTGAACCCC
Source organism: Pseudanabaena sp. UWO311 (assembly GCA_943371975.1). Taxonomy (GTDB): domain Bacteria; phylum Cyanobacteriota; class Cyanobacteriia; order Pseudanabaenales; family Pseudanabaenaceae; genus Pseudanabaena. The sequence goes on from CALRWX020000020.1 coordinate 2,137, forward strand.
ATGAAACAAAAGTGTTGTGCTGAGAAAGAACGCCCCAAGATATTCAAGTCCTCCCATGAAATATGACAGCGTGCCAAGTGCCACTACAGGGATAAAGTGTAAACGGTCAATCACTTTTAAAATCAGATCATTTTCTACATCAGATGGTAGTTTGGCAGGAAAGAAGTGAGGGGATAGAAGCCATCCTCCTTGTGACCAATAAAATCCTTTGATCCCCTGAGCATGCGTATAGGGAGAATGCGGGTCAAGAGCTTGATCGGAATATTGATGATGAGCAATATGGTGAGCTTTCCACCAACTTGGTCCCATCTGTCCTGCTGAGGCTGCCACAATACTACCAACCCATAGTAAAGGTACAGGAGCTTGATAGCTTTTGTGGGTGAGTAATCGATGATAAATGCCTGTCGTCGCAAGCATGCGAACTAAATATAAAATTACGATCCATATGATCGCCCCCCATGACAAGCCAGTCATGAAAACAAGTAGCGAACCAAAATGACTGACGATGATCAGTACTGGACCGATAATATACAAGATAGTTGTGATTAGAGAATATTTCCTCATTTGCGATCCAGAAAATTGTGATGAAATAATTAATGTCTTTAAAAGTCTGAGCTGAACTGTGGCTAGTAGATTAACCTCCCCGACAAACCAAATTAACACACCATTGAATCTAATAATGAGAGCGTCAGCAATTCTCATTATGACTTTTATCGGGTAGATGTAGCGCGTGTAAAGCACTCACTACATCTACCTAAAACCTAGTAAATTCGTTAGTCTTGCGTAAGTACTATTTTGATTTACCTGAGCCGTCAAATTCTGAACGAAGACAAAGGCTTTTCAAAGATCATTATTGCGGCTATTCGCAATAACTGTCACTATATCAAGCAGCAATCCTCATAATGAGAATTGCTGAGATTGCTTACCCCGTTTCCATCGTAAGATTGTTGATATGGGGAACTTTTCCTATACGCACTGAGGCGATCATTTCTTTCTGTTGTCTTCGCTACGGAAGTAATGTTGCTTTTAAAGTCAGATTAAGATTTGCAGAAAATCAAAAATATGTCTAAATTATTAAGTCAAACCACCTGCCTAATACCCTATGCCTAGCTTACCAAGTACGTTTTATCCCATTGGCGCTTATAACCTTCACGGTTTAGTGTGGCAAATCGACGATAATGCGTCTCAGGGTAAACCCTATGCGCTTTGTGTTGATTCTTATCAAGGACATCTGCTCAAAATCGATCCATTTTCTGAAGGCGCGACGGTATTAAATAATTACACAGCACCGCAGTTTCGAGATGCAACAGGTTTAGCGATCGCAGGAGAAACACTTTGGATTACTAAGGACAATGGGATTTATTACTGTAATACGGTTGACTTTGACTTGCAGCCATTTATGGAATTGCCCAATCGGGTTGATGGGATTGCCGTATCTGAAGGTGGTGTGTATGTGAGTTCTAAGGAAGTTGGCAAAATTTTTGTGTTTGGACGTGCGACTCGCACCTTACTGCGAATTATGGACGCTCCGGGGGCTGGTTTTGAGGCTCTAACATTGGTTGGTGACGAACTGTGGGTTAGCGATCGCACAGAGGAAACTATTTATCGGCTGACTGCCAAAACAGGCGAAATTTTACATCGTGGTTTGACCCCTTTCCCAAATCCGATGGGATTAGGTTTCTTGGGAGATGATCTGTATGTGGTTTACTCAGGCGATGAAAATTACATTCGTGAAAATCCTAACGATTTGGTCGAACCATTTTCTGTTGCTGAGCGTGAGAAAACTTTTATCCATCGTCTCAAGTTTAATCAATATCAAGCTGGAAAATTAAATTACACCCTCACCACTGGCTATAAGGTTGAGATGATTTATCTTGAAGAACTTTCCTCTGAGGAGCCAACTTCTATCTATAACCTCAAATGGCGGGTTGCTTACCCTACTGATACCTATCGTCAAAAATTATTAGCGATCGAGCCAATCGGGATTCCCTTTGAAGAAGAAATTGTGGATGGACAGAAAGTCGCTGCTTTCAAATTAGGTAATCTTAAACCTGAAGAATCGAGAATGTTTGGCTGGAAAGCAACTCTAGAAATGCACGGCATTAAATACGAACTCAAAGATAATGAAGTGGAATTTGTCCCTGAATTATCTCCTGAAATGCAGAAGCTTTATTTGGTTGATGATGATGGATTAAGTATGGATAATCCCATCATTCAAGCCGCTGCACGGGAAGCAGTCGGTGATGAGACTAATATTTTGCGAAAGATGCTGTCAATTCGTGATTATGTTTACGATAAACTCTCCTATCGGGTTACGCCATATATTGCTGCTCCAGAAGAAGTTTTGCTTAGAGGTACTGGTTCCTGTGGTGAATACGTTGGTTTATTATTGGCTCTCGCAAGATTAAATGGAATTGCCTGTCGTACAGTCGGGCGCTATAAATGTCCCCATGAAGGTGAATTAATGCTAAATATTCCCTTACATCAGTACTATAACCATGTTTGGATTGAGTTTTATATTCCTAGTATTGGTTGGTTGCCAATGGAATCTAATCCAGACGATACTGGCGATCGCCCTTACCCCACGCGCTGGTTTATGGGACTACCTTGGTATCATGTCGAAATTGGTAAAGGCATATTTTTTGAAACCATTCAGCCTCAGCCCTATTCCATTGGTGAACTTGCGCTTAATCATGTTCGCTTTAAGATTTTAGAAGAAATTTAGCTGTATTTTAAATAAAGGAGATAAGAGTGCTGCTTTGCAGCACTCTTATCTCCTTTATTTTGAAATAACTGTAAACGATTACTAAGTTTAATAAATTTAGCTTAAGAACAATTTCCTGATGTCTGTACTTAACCATAGGATTAGGGCAGTTAAAAATTTTGCTATAGGTAATTAAACTTAGGAATCCAAATTTATGACTCATCTAACTCTTAATCTACTTGCTGCTGCCGTTCCTGCAACACCTACTTGGTCGGCAGGTGTTGGCTTAATTATTATTACCGCCAACCTATTTGCTTTAGTTGTTGCTCGTTATGGCATTAAAGTTAAAGGTGTCGGACCTAGCTTGCCTGTGCAACTACCAGGTTTGTTTGAGGGCTTTGGTGTACCTGAGTTACTAGCAGTCACTAGCTTTGGACATATTCTTGGTGCTGGTTTAGTTTTGGGCTTGGCTCAAGCAGGGCTACTCTAAAAAACAGGGGGGCTTTGTTCTCTTGTTTGACAGGCGAATTCGGCTTTGCCCCATTTGCCTGTAAATATAAAAAATAATTGAGCATGTTTCTCGGCTTTTACAAGTTTGCTGTCAAAATCATGAAAACTGCATCGCTGAGCAATTAAAAAATAAATCTCATGATTGGTAATTACAAGATTTTTTATGGAATTTACTTTCGCGTGATCTAGTACTCCCTTCCCAGTGAATAATTAGACATGTTCTGTAAAGCCATGCCTGCCTAATTATTCACTTTATAATGCCTATATTCTTTGAGTGAGAAGGGAGTAGTTTTGAAAGTGATAATACCTTTAAAATATTAAAAGCAAAATTTATACGATCGCTGATACCTAAAGCAGTGAAAGCATCGGATGTATAAGCCGTTATAATACTTTCAGCACAATTACCTAGAATCGTCTAAGCGCATGGATAACACGCTCGATACTCAAGCTATGCGGAGGGCTTTGCACAAGTCTCCCAACTATTTCCGCCAAAGCTTTGGACATGGAGAGGAAGCTGAATCCACCATGCGATCGCAATATCATAGCGACTTGATCCAAACCATTCGCGATCACAACTACATCTATACACAAGGTGACGTGACTATTTATTTAGCAAAATCCTTTGGCTTTTGCTGGGGTGTAGAGAGGGCTGTGGCAATGGCCTATGAAACCCGTACCCAATTTCCTAATGAACGTATTTGGATTACTAACGAGATCATTCATAATCCTTCTGTTAATGATCGATTGAAAGAAATGGAAGTTCAATTTGTTCCTATAAATAGTGATGGAACTAAAGACTTTTCTGAAATTGGACAGGGCGATGTAGTGATTTTGCCTGCTTTTGGTGCAAGTGTTCAAGAAACGCAGTTATTTGATCGCCTCGGTAGCAAGATTGTGGATACGACCTGTCCTTGGGTGTCAAAGGTATGGAATCGGGTTGAGAAGCATAAAAAAGCAGATTTCACTTCCATTGTTCACGGTAAATATAATCATGAAGAGACGATCGCCACTAGTTCCTATGCGAATCGCTATTTAGTAGTGCTGAATATGAAGGAAGCGGAGTATGTATCTAACTACATTCTTAATGGCGGCGATCGTGAAGAGTTTCTCGCTAAATTTAGCAAAGCTATATCTGTAGGTTTCGACCCTGATCGCGACCTAGAAAGAGTTGGTGTAGCCAACCAAACGACCATGCTCAAGGGTGAAACAGAAGCGATCGGTAAGTTGTTTGAAAAGACAATGATGCAAAAGTATGGGGTGGAAAACGTAAACTCCCATTTCCTAGCTTTCAATACAATTTGTGATGCAACCCAAGAGCGTCAGGATGCCATGTTTGAGATTGTTGAAGAGGATCTCGATTTGATGATTGTGATTGGTGGTTACAATTCGTCTAATACTACGCATTTACAAGAAATTGCGATCGAGCGTAGTCTGCCTTCTTATCACATTGATGATGTGCATCGGATTGTTTCTGCTGAGGTAATTGAGCATAAGCCTCTAGGTAAAGCGATCGCGCAATCTAGTAATTGGCTACCTACAGGCAAAATCAAGATTGGAGTGACTTCAGGAGCGTCAACGCCAGATCGCGTTGTTGAAGATGTCATCAACCGAATCTTTGCCCTAAAAAGTTAATAAACCAAAAGAGATTGGGTAGCAAGAAGTGCTACCCAATCTCTTTTGGTTGCTGATTATTTTTTCTTGAAGAAAGGCAATGCCCCTTTGAGCAACTCTAAAACACTTTTATCTTCTAAATTATAAGTTAAATTATTATTATTCCCAACTTCTACTGGATATTTAAAATCGAGAAGTAGCACAATTCTTGTTTGAGTACCGCGATTCCATGCCTCATGCTCCGTGGTGTCGTCAAATACTAAAGTTTTTCCTTCTTGCCAACTGCGCGTTTCATCTCCAACTCTCAAACTGCAGCCTTCACAACCAATCAATCCTAAATGACAGCGCAATACGCCATCGGGATAGCCAGTATGGGGCTTAATATGAGTGCCAACTTTTAGTGATGAAAAACCTGCGGAGACAAGATGGGCGATTTGCTCGACTAATTTTGTGGTTTCAGGACAAAGTTGGCAATTTTTATCGAGCTTCATGCCAAAGCCATAGAGACCGAAAATATCCCAACCATCTTTATAAAGATGTTTTTCTGGCCATTCCACAAAGCTACGATCGCTAAGTTGCTCAAGTTCTTGGCGAATGGTGAGCCAATTGTCTTCTAAAATTTTGGTAAAGGGATAATCTTGAGAATTTTTATACATGTTTATATACCTTTAAGCGATCGCTAGGCTATCAAACGTACTGGTGACATCAATTAATTCTGACTCAAAACTGACCTGTGCGCGATTAGTTTTGCCACCGACATAAAGGCGATCGCCAACCTGCAAAGCCCATACTTGAGAATGACTGATATAGCTCATCATTACACCCAACATCAACAACCCAAATCCTGCATAAACAATTGGAATTCCGGGGTCAGCTTTAATTTGTAAACCTGTACTACCGATCGCTTCTTTTAAGGTAAAAGTTACTCCATTAATTTCAGCACTGCCATTAGTTCGTACAGTGGTGAGCAGATTCCCTTTTTCGTCATATATTAAGAAAGTACCTTGTAGATCTGGCGTAATGAGCGTCACACCTGCACTGAGATCGGGTTTTGTAGGAATCCATGTTCCCCATACCTGACGACCGCCATTTTGCGACTCTAATTTATTCACAGGCAATTGCAGTATAGGACTGTTGTTGAGAGTGAATTTAATCGCATGAATATCCCAGTTAGCTTGATAGAAACTAACTCCCTTATATTTAAGAGGTTTATTCACATGAATAGTTTGGCGATCGACTTCTTTGCCATCTTTGTCTAGCACTGACAAATCAGAATAGAACTGATCGATGTTTCCTTTAGGTGTGTAATCAATCCAAAAGCGATTAACGCGCACTGACCAATCTTTGGGAACTTGAGAAGCCGACCAAGCCCCCGCTTCCGTAATGTTTCTCACTTTAAAAGTGTCGCCACTGGGAACCATTTCCTGTGCGATAAAACCTGTAAGCGAACCCCAGATCGAACCAATCAAAACCAGTAACATGCTGGCATGGACGATGATCGGACCAATTCTGCCAATTAAGCCCTTACGTGCATAGAGGCGATCATCAGCTTGATACACCTTGTAATTTTTACTTTGTAAAGATTGCGCTAACTGCGTTAAATTCCCGCCAACAATTTCCGTCGCGAGGGGTAGCTTTTCAAAACTTTGGGGCTTCGTGTAGTAAAACCATCGTTTTGAAGCTTTAAGAATTGGTAATTGACGATTAAAAGTACAGGCGGTAAGGCTTGTCCCAAACAAAATTAATAGAGTAAGAAACCACCAGCTACCGTAAACATGTTCTAATCCGATCGCCAAAATCACTTTGTACGACAAAAAACCAAATAGGGCAGGATGTTCGGGGTAGTTTTCGCGATAAAAATCAAGGGTTTGCCCCTGCTCGATCACTGTGCCTAGGATGCTAAATAGAGCAATTAATAATAAGAGGGCGATCGCCACTTTGAGATTGGCAAGGACTGCCACCACCTGATGCCGCCAGATTTGGGTTGCTTGAAATCGGATTTTTTGAAACACGTCACATCAATGATTACTACTACTATCTTAGATTTTACTATCTTCCCAGTGAATAATTAGCGATGCAAGGCTTAGCCACACACTGCTAATTATTTACTGGTTATTGCAATTCTTTTTTGTGTTGGGAGTTCTGGGCGATCGCTATAGCAGATATTAGCAACCTGTGCCTTCTGAGGGTCGCTAGGATTACTCTTGATCGTTAGAGTTTGGCTGCCCCCCACTTTTGAAGGTATCGATCCTGAACAAAAAACATCACTATGCCTCAAAAATAGATGAGGGATGCTATGTACCTTCACCTATAAAAGGGAAAGGAGTGTACATACACTCCTTTCTCTTTTATTTGATCTGACCGAGTAACTGTTTAATGGTTTTGATTAATTCAGGTGGATGATAGGGCTTAGTTAAGTAAGCATCTGCCCCCTGTTTCATACCCCAGTACTTATCAAATTCCTCGCTTTTGGATGTACACATAATTACGGGTACATCCTTCGTAGAAGCATTATTTTTGATCCAACGGCATAACTCATAACCATTCATTTGAGGCATGACCACATCGGTAACAACGAGATCGGGCGTAAAAGCTTTAAGCTTTTCCACTGCTTCAGCACCGTTGTTAGCTTCAGTAACTTCTATGCCATTTTGTTTTAAATGTGCCGAGACCATCTCCAACACCATCGGACTATCGTCCACTACGAGGATCTTTACCATGACTGCTTTCCTTCTTTTCCAGTTATGCATTAGTGGAAATCGTCGTAAAAAATCAACGCCCTTGGGAATTAACACCCTTGGGGATTGAGGCAATTTAGAACGATTAATTGCTAAAGCTATCGTAAATTTTCCAAAACCCTAAAAATAAGATAAGGTTAAGAATATTGCCTGATCAACAACATTAATTGTTTTTTGATTATGTCTTTACAGAATCGCTAATTTAATTCTAAATGAACAACGAAAATATCAATAAAAAACAATAAAAAATATTGATATTGTTGACAGTATATCAGAATGCATCTTGGTTAGAATGCTATGACGATGGTTACGGTTGCAGGTTTGAGTAAAATTTATAATATTGCGGTCAAGGATGCGGGGCTAGTTGGTACTCTCAAACATTTTTGGCATCGTCAATATCGAGAGATTGCCGCAGTTAAGGATATCTCCTTCGCGATCGCCTCTGGGGAAATGGTCGGATTTTTAGGGCCAAATGGTGCAGGCAAAACCACAACTCTGAAAATGTTAACGGGGTTAATCCATCCATCGTTAGGCAATGTCCAAGTTGCTGGTCATATCCCTTTTCGTCGCGACGCGGGCTTTCTGCAAAAAATTACTTTGGTTATGGGGCAGAAACAGCAATTAATTTGGGATTTGCCAGCCCTAGATTCATTGCGAATGAATGCGGCGGTATACGATATTCCCGACAACATCTTTAAGCGTCGCGTTGGTGAATTAACGGAAATGCTATCTCTTGAGGGTAAACTCTCGCAACCCATGCGAAAACTTTCCCTCGGCGAACGTATGAAGGCAGAATTATTGGCCGCATTGCTCCATCAACCGAAAGTTTTATTTTTAGATGAGCCAACTTTAGGACTAGATGTGAATGCTCAGGCAAATGTGCGGGAATTTTTACGGGAATATAATCAGCGCTATCAAGCCACGATTCTGTTAACTAGTCATTACATGGCAGATATTACGGCGTTATGTAAGCGTGTGTTATTAATTCATCAAGGTGGTCTAATTTATGATGGTAGTCTTGAGGGGTTGCATAATAATTTTGCACCTTATCGGGAAGTGCGGGTGGAGTTAGCCCAGCCCATTAGTGATCGCGAGGATTTACAGAAGTATGGTCAAATCCTCAATATTGATGGTCAGACGGTATGTTTTTTAATTCCCCGCGAAAATTTAACTAAGGCTGTTTCGCAAATTCTTGCTGAGTTAGAAATTTTGGATCTATCAGTTAATGAACCTGCGATCGAAGAAGTAATTGGTAGTGTTTTTCGAGCAGGTACTGTCAATTAGAGAAGGATTTCTCTTAGGTAATTCCACTAGCTTAAATAATAAGCCATCAAAGTTTGAAATAGCTGACAGAAGATCGTGTCAGTTCGCATTAGGTCATAAGTGCTTGTGCAAAATAAATTACCAAAGCCCGTAAAGTTGCGCCTCTTCGGGGCGCAACTTTACGGGCTTTGCTATCTACTTATTAGCGAATTTTATACGCAGGAGCGCAAGAATAATGCCACCATTTACGTAGATCATCACGATCGCTAACAGTAATGCTATCCAATCCCACTAATTGAGATATTTAGCAACCTCAGCAACAGTAATCGGCTCATCAGAGACACTAGGAACATCAACAACAATCAGAAAACCCTCGACTTTGCCATTGCTAACAGTATTTAAAGCATCAAGAATCTTAGGCATATCGGCTTTGATCAAACTGCCGTGCTGATCGTAAAGTTCGATCGCAGATAGACATCCCACAGTTGCATTCCAATCAAAATATTTGGCATTAACCACCTTATCTTTATTACGGAAGAAATCAATCGCTGCACCACTGCCATGAATGCGAAATAGCGATCGCCCGACATTCCCTGCCCAATAGCTTTGGAGAATTGGTTGATAATTGCGCCATGTGGGAGGCAAGAGAGCTTGATAGGCTTGGAGATTGCCAGTGAACTTCCCTTTTTGATTTGGTAAAAAAGCTTGAACTCCATCCTCAAATGGCACGAATAGATTAACTAATGAAAATTGTCCATAGGCATGAAAAAATTCATCGTCAGGTTGTAAAGAAACTCCTTCCATGCGATAAAGCCCCTGTGGAGTGCGCCCGTTTGTAAAATACCAATCGAGATTTCGCAATGATTGCAGTAATAATGGTGCTGACCAAGGTTGATTTCCCCGTTTTAGGAATTTCCCATTGCGATCTTTGACGACCGCCAAACATAAAACATCGCGGTTCGGGCGACATAGTACGTACATATGAGCTTGTTGCGGTGCAACTTGCCATTTTAATAAGTCCGCAAGATCAGGGATTGAGGCGACTTGACTGGACTTTTGGGAATCTTGTAAATCGTTTTGAATAGTTTGGAGAGTCGTTCGTAAATGGAGATCTTGTTGCCAATTGGGAAACCGTTGCTGCATTAATAAAGCAAGTTTTGCGACTTCTTCTTTATTAATGCCTTGAGCAGGATCGGTGGCTTTAGCTAAAGCCGTTAGAGATAAAGCTACCCATTGCGAGTCACTGCTGTCGTTAACAGTGCGTAAAAAATATGGTTTGAGCTTGCCATATATTGCAGGCTTGAGAGTGTATAGCTCCAGCCCCACCTGCATTGCTATATCAATAATCCCCTTTTGTGGATCGGTGAGATTAGCCTCTGTCGTCATTTGCAAAACATTGCCTAGGGCTTTTACCGCATAATCCTGATCGGGGGCTAAAACACCAATCGCCCATAACGAGTCTTGCCAATGGGTGGCGTTACTATCGATGACAGGATATTTTTGAAGATCAAATCGACGCGGATCTGCTTTTTTCTGCTGGTCTTGGATTTGATTATTGCGAGCAGTTTCAGTAGCTTTGGGCTGATAAGTGCGAATTGGTGGTGTTTGAGCCTGAGCTATTTGGGGTGTAGTGATGGCGAGGGAAACCGCGATCGCCGCCAAAGCACTAGACATGGACTGATACATACATTTTATTCGCCTAAAAACAGGGAGAGCGCTAACGCTCTCCCTATTTTAATATGAATAGTATGGAGCTAAGGGAACTCGAATCCCTGACCCCCTCAATGCCATTGAGGTGCGCTACCAACTGCGCTATAGCCCCGAAAAGCTAAATTATTAGCTTGTTTATAATCTCTCAAATTGGTCTTAATGTCAAATGCGATCACAAAAATAAAGATAGTGCTACCACTATCTTTTAGGGTTAGAGGAACGCGCAGTAAAATAAAGAGGCAAATTATTTGCGGCACGGCTCCGCCGCGCCACAAATTTATTAAATACTTAACTTATATTATGTCAGATGTCGTAAGCAAACCATTAACTACCCGTGAGCGATACCTTATTTTTGTGGAACGGATAATTCTCAACATAAATAACGGTAAATTGCTCTCTAAGGAGCATGTCTATCGGATTCTTAGCGAAAGCCTTGAATCAGGTACAGGCGAAATATTTGAGCGGGCGATCGCTGAACATAGTGACATCCTGCAAGCAAATTATGATGCTCAAACCGATGTTGTAAAACAAGCAAAAGCCACCCAAAGCCTTCGCGCTATGAAAATCCTTAAGGATGCTTGGGAGCAGTGGCAAAAAAATTATCAAGTTCAGGATGCTTGCGCTAGAGGCTTACAGAAAATATTGGATGCCGAAGCGCAAGAACGTTTGTCGACTTTAATCCAAGTTCTCGATCCCAATCATGCTCCCGTTTTTGAACGGCAGTATCTACCAATCCTTGCTCAATCTTTACGACAATCTGCTGAAACTTTGCCCGATGATTCTGAAGCGTTTCAATTGCGCCAATTTGCGATCGGGATAAATCGTGGCTTAGTATCCTTTGATCTTTTAGAAGGTTTTCTTGTTAGTTGGTTGTACGAGTCGCAGCGACAGGTCGGCTTTGAACGCGCTAAAGTTGTGGGGCCTTGGCATAGTTGGGCGCAACAGAGTACTAGTCCTTTGCCCAAAGAATTATTTGCAGGACAGGCGCTCAATCAATCGGCAGCAGCGATCGCCCAAGCCCAAAGGAGCATCGATCTTAGTGCTTGGGTGGAGCTATCCATTCTTCTACGATATTTGCAAGATGGATTAGTACATTGGTTTGATCAGCAACCCTATGATGCCAAGGCAGGGCTGCACATGACGGGGATTACCTTTGTTGCCTTTGCGATGATCTGGGGTGAACTGAGCAGTGGTTTCCAAAATGCATCTCAACTATCAGAACACGATCGCCAATATTTTGCCAAGATTTGTTTCCGTTTAAGTCTACAAACCTTGCGAACCTTTGCTCAACGGGAAAACTTTCCCCTCTATGGTGGTGTATTTGCATCCTTCTCAGGAGAAAGCTTTCGCGAAACTATTAATTATCTCGATCAACCGCTTAAGGAATCTGAGAATACCCAAGAGAAAGCACGAATTCTTACAGTGTTGGGTTATTCTCAAGCTTGGATGGGACACCATAATCAGGCGATCGCTCTGCATCAAGAGGCGCTAAATCTTGCCCGTGAAGTTGGTGATCAACGGTGCGAAATTTCTAATCTCAATCATCTTAGCCGCATTAGTCTTGTGCAAAAAGATTTCAGTGCCAGTGAATCTCAAGCCCAAAGAGCCGTGATTTTAGCGCGACAAAATGGCGATCGCCAAGGTGAGGCAAATGCTCTAGCAAATTTGGGATACAGCGAAGTGATGATTGCTAGACAACAGGAAAATGTAACCCTTGAAGAAATGGAAACTCCGATCAATCATTTGGAACGAGGACAAAAATTGTCTGAGAAGTTGAATGATTTACAAAATCAGGCGCTTTGTTGGGTGGGCTTGGGAACTGCCTATGTTGCGATCGAGCAGCCCAGTCAGGCACAGATTCATTTAGAGAAAGGTTTAGCTTTGACACAACAGATTGGCGATCGCGATTTGCAAGCCCTCTGTCATGCCTATCTTGGTGAATCATTCTATCAACTTCATCAATGGGAAGTAGGAACCTATCATGCTTGTTTGGGAATGTATCTTCTAGAACAGCGTCAGAGTAAAGCATGGCAACAATCGGCAGCTTTGGTGGTGATTTTGCAAGGTAAATTAGGATCGGAGAATTTTACTAATCTCTTGCAACAACTGCGATCGCAATTTATTGCTGTGATTGGTGTTGACGGCTTTGATCATTTATCGAGTTTAGTAGATCAATATCGAAATGGAAAAAGCAAGTAAACTTAAACTCCAGATTATTGAGCCGCCCGCTATGCGGGCGGCTCAATAATCTGGCAAGAAAACGCAAAGCGCTATATGTAACTATAATTATTTAAAAACTACTAAATAATGCTCCCTCCTTTCATTGTTTTAGATCCAATCCTCCAAGACTGGTTACGCGAAGATATCGGACGTGGCGATCGCAGCACTAGCGGTTTATTCCCCGATGGTAATGCTCCCATTGGCAAAGCGGTATGGATTGCTAAGGCTGATGGTTTGGTTGCTGGCTTACCGATCGCGGCGAGAGTATTTCAATTACTGGATCAGTCCGTCAACTTTGTGGAGATCGTGCAGGATGGTAAGCCCGTGAAATCGGGTGAACTGATTGCCGAAATCACAGGCAGTCTCGCCACATTACTGATGGGTGAAAGAGTTGCTTTAAATATCGTGATGCGCCTATCGGGAATTGCGAGTACAACGGCGGCTTATGTCAAGGCGATCGCTAATACGAAAAGTCATCTCGTGGATACCCGTAAAACTATTCCAGGAATGCGCTTATTAGAAAAATATGCGACCTTTACAGGCGGCGCGATTAATCACCGCTATGGTTTAGATGATGCTGTAATGCTCAAGGATAATCATATTGCGGCGGCGGCAGGTATCACGAATGCAGTGCAGCTTGTGCGTAAGAGTATTCCCTTTACTACATCCATTGAAGTGGAAACTGAGTCACTCACTCAAGTCAAAGAAGCGGTGTTACTTAATCTTGATGTGATCATGCTCGATAATATGCCAGTGGAAGTTATGCGCGAGGCGATCGCCCTCATCCGTCAGCATAGTCCCCATACCAAAATCGAAGCTTCGGGAAATATTACGATTGATACCATTACTCAAATTGCCCAATTAGGAGTTGATTATATTTCTACTTCGGCAATGGTAACGCGATCGCATTGGTTAGACATCAGTATGCGAATAGTGATTTAGGGATTGGGATGGGCAGTGCAAAGCATTGCACATCCCAATCCCTATAATGAAACTTAGAATATTAGGTAATATTTTAGTAATTATGGAATATGCGATCGACTTTGGGACAAGTAATACGGTTGTTGCGCGAATTAATGAAAATGGAGAAATTGCAACTGTCAAATTAACGGACTATAGCCGTCTGATTGCAGACAACCCACCATTAATTCCTAGTTTTGTGTATGTGAAAGATGCTCTCACAGAGAAAGTTCTCATCGGTCAAGAAGTTAGCGATCGCGGTTTAGATAGTAAAAATATTAAAGGTGAGCAGCGGTTTTTTAAGGATTTTAAAAGAGCGATCGGTTCTAAGGTGTCGATGTTTGTGCCAGAAATTGATGGGCGCGAAGTGGAATTTGAATTGGTAGGTGAATGGTTCTTAAAAGGAATTATTGAGCGTTTACCCGATGTGGATTCACTGATTTTTACGGTTCCCGTTGATAGCTTTGAGTCCTATCGCAATTGGTTAGGGGAAGTTTGCGAAAAGTTAACGGTCAATCAGGTGCGAATCCTTGATGAACCGACCGCCGCCGCACTAGGCTATGGCATTAATAGCGGTGGCGAAACTCTATTAGTGGTGGATTTTGGTGGTGGCACATTAGATTTATCGTTAGTAAAATTAGCTTTTGTTCAATCAGAAGTCGATCAAACCAAATCTCCCTTAGGGCTTTTGTTGAAATGGGGCGATCGCATTGTTAAAAATACCTCCACATCCAATCATCAAAATTCACAAACTGCCAAAGTACTGGCGAAAAATGGACAAAATCTAGGTGGCATTGATATTGATAATTGGATTGTTGATTACTTCCATCAAGAGTTAGGAGTGCCTAAAAATTCTCTCATCACTCGTTTATCGGAACGAATTAAAATAGCACTCTCTAATACCGAATCCACTACAGAAGTCTATTTTAACGATGAAACTTTTGAGTCTTACGAGTTGACTTTGACGCGATCGCAATTAAACCAAATTCTCGAACAACAGAAGTTCTTTGCAAGTTTAGATAGCGCTCTAGATCGGATTCGCCAACAAGCAACCCGTCAAAATATTGATTTAGAAAAGATTGAGGCTGTACTGTTAGTCGGCGGCACATCCCAAATCCCTGCGGTAAAGGAATGGGCTTTGAGACATTTCCCGATAGAAAAGGTGAAAGCTCATAAACCCTTTGAGGCGATCGCTCATGGTGCAATTTCCCAAGGTTGGGAACTCAAAGATTTTCTTTATCACAGCTATGGTGTGCGTTATTGGGATAAACGCTACAAAAAACATAACTGGCATCCGATCATTAAATCAGGTGAAACCTATCCCCTAGCCAAGCCCGTAGAACTTACTCTCGGTGCATCAAGACTTGATCAGCCCAGCATTGAGCTAGTCATCGGGGAGTTGGGTGAGACAAATGTGGAGGTATATTTTGAGGAGCAACGACTTGTTACTCGTGTTTTAGATGGTAGACAAATAGCAGTACAAATTCTCAATAACAAGAGTAAGGCGATCGCGAAGCTCAATCCTCTTGGTCAAACAGGTAGCGATCGCATTAAAGTCTTCTTTCAAGTTGATGAAAAGCGCACTTTGCGGATTACAGTTCTAGATTTATTAACGAAGCAGAATTTGCTGGAGGATATGCCTGTAGCGCAATTGGTCTAGTGTTTAACTGCTGCTATGAGATTATTAATAAAAACTCCATATCCCTTTGGGCAATTGGTTTTAATAGTTTCTAAATCTATATGATTGGCAAGATCCCAACGGATTTTTAATGGGCGCTGATTGCTTGTTTCCTCACTCAGGTATGTAGAATGAGCGATCGCAATATCTAAAAAGTGCGATCGCTAGGATATTCAAAGTCTTCAGATTGTAATGGAAAGAATCGCTGAAATTTCTTTTCGAGGGGATAGTTCAACGCATCCACAATGCAGGAATGCATCGTAGTTGATAGAGTTTCGCGATTTTGCTGAATAAAACCAGCATTTCCGTAGATTTTGGTTTGTGCCATTGCTAAGTGTGGAGAATATTTATTTTTATTTTATCAAGTATGCGATCGCTACTAAACTCAAAGCCTCAGTCCACTCCACGATCGCCCCGTAAGTATCGCCAGTTTGTCCGCCAAGTTGACGATTAAACCATGCTCCGATTATCCACGCAAAGCTAAAGCCAATTACCGTTAAACTGATTCCTAAATAAATTGATTGGCAAATATAAGCGATCACAAAATTTCCCAAAGTTAATAAAATTGCCATGAGCCAAACTTGCCAATGGTGTAAATCCTCTTGATGAAATTTGCCCTTACCGACCTCTTTGAGATAGGGATAAGCCATGATTGCCCGTAATTGTCCCCACCTTGCCCAAGCCCCAACAATAGCTAAAATCCAAAATCGGTGATCTTTGATAGCTTCAAGCGCGATAATTTTGCTTAGCAAAATTACGATCGCCGCTATTGCCCCAAATGCCCCCGTGTTACTATCTGACATCACCTCAAGGCGACGATTTGGATCGGTGACGGCTAGACCATCGGCGGTATCCATTGCCCCATCAAGGTGCAATCCACCTGTGATGATGAGTCCGAATAAAATCGTGAGCAGCGATCGCAGATAAATTAATTCTGGTGCAGGTTTGATTATTCCTAGAACCAAATCTAAACTGCCGATCATGCTACCAATCAAAATGCCGATCAATGGCGCATAGGCAGCAATTCCCCGAAAATCTAGAACTCCTTGTGGGCGCAAAGGTAAACAGGTGTAAAAAATTAAGGCTGCTTGAAACTTTTTCCAGTAATACATTTGCATGAAATCCGATAAAAGAACCAGAATTTTTATTGGCGCGGCTTTGCACCGCCAATAAAAATTCTGGTTCTTTATTTTACCTAAAGTGCAATTTCTAATTTATAGCGATTGTTAAGCTATAAAACCGAACAAGTGAGTTTGCGGCGCGAAACTCCGCAAACTTTAACACCTAAGAGCGTTTTCGATTAGAGAAAGATTAGCTAGGATAGAGATAATAGTTTTCTGCATTGAGAGTTTGCATACAGAGCATGATAAAACAGCGTCGGATTTGGTCTTGGTTCGTCATTGGTTTCGTGACGATCGCTTTACAGCTTTTCTGGATAGGAGGGGCAAATGCTGCGGTGACAGATTATTTGCAAGAACAAAAGTTCCTGACCAATGTTTGGCAAATCGTCAACCGTTCCTATGTAGACGCTGATTTTAATCATCAAAACTGGTACAAAGTGCGCCGTCAGTTTATCAATCGTAAATTTAATAGTCGTGAAGATACCTATGCGGCAATTCGAGACATGCTTGCCACACTAGATGATCCTTTTACCCGTTTTCTAGAACCAGACAAGTTCAGAAGTATGCAAACCAGTACATCAGGCGAATTAACAGGCGTAGGGCTACAAATCGTAGTTGCCGAACCTGATAATAAGGTAATGGTGATTGCCCCGATTGAGGGGTCGCCTGCCGATGCGGCAGGTGTCCGATCCCGCGATCGCATTGTGGGCATTGACAATATTCCCACTAAGGATTTAACCCTTGATGAATGTGCCACCAGAATGCGCGGGGCGATCGGTTCAACAGTAAAGCTCAGCCTAGAACGTCCGATTGCTGATGGCAAAGATTTTGAAAAGTTAGATCTGGTGATTAAACGCGATCGCATTGCGGTTACGCCAATTATTGCCAAGCTCAATCAAGAGGAAAATCACAAAGTCGGCTATATCCGTTTGAATCAATTCAATGGTAATGCTGCGACGGATATGGAAAAGACCATCAAGCAATTTAAGTCTCAAGGGGCGGATCGCTATGTCCTTGACTTGCGCGGCAATCCAGGGGGGCTATTTGATGCAGGTTTACAAATTGCGCGGATGTGGATTCCTGAAGGAACTGTCGTTTACACCGTAGACCGTCATGGTGTGCAGGAGAGTTTTGACGCAAAAGGAGCTGCCATTACGGCCGATCCTCTAGTGGTGCTTACCGATGGTGGCTCAGCGAGTGCGAGTGAAATTTTGGCGGGTGCTTTACAAGAAAATGATCGCGCTCAACTTGTTGGTACAACTACCTTTGGTAAGGGATTAATTCAATCTCTCTATGAATTGGAAGATGGTGCTGGTTTAGCAGTGACAATCGCGAAGTACGAAACTCCTAAACATCACAATATTCATAAACGCGGCATCATTCCCGATGTAGAAATTGCACTTACTCGACCGATTACTCGTAAGCAACTTGGAACTAAGGAAGATCCGCAATATATAGCTGCACTATCGGTTTTAGATGGTAAGTATGAAGCTATGGTAGCCAAGTCTTAAACCCACTCTCTATGCATAAAAAAGGCGGCGCAACGCGCCGCTTTTTTTATGTCCAAGCTTTCATTTTATCAGGATTCATTAACCCATAAGGATCGACCATTCTCTTAAAATTTAACTGCTCATAGTCTACGGTTTTCATGCCTCCATCTTCGAGAATGTAAGTGTGAGGATTCGCAATAAATACCCCCTGCGCTTCATGGTATTGAATGATCTCATTGAGGCGATCGCCTGTCGTAAAGCGGACTAGCTGAATTGCCGCAGGAATCACCACCCCATGCACCCGAATAAACTCTAAATGCATCAACACTTCATCACCAAAATGATCGTACATTTGCTGTAAAAGTTCTAGTTTTGGATCATTCAAAAAGAGACTTTGTAGATAGGTAAGGGAATCATCGGCGGCGCGAGCGTGTAACGTGGTGTGATTCCAAGAAAATTCCACAAGACTAATTCCTTTGCCTGTCTCCTGAGCGCTTTTCTCATAGCAAACTTTACCCTTAAATTCTTGGACTAAGCTCAGAAATGGTTCGCGATCGCTTTCCGCAACCAGCACCAAAGCACAATGGGAATCTTTCGGGATATAGCTCTGTAAAGCCGCAAAATAATTTGCGATCGGCGCAGCATGAACACTGATCATTTTGGCGATGATGCCATCGCTGTTACCTAGAGATTGACCGAATCTTGCCGCAGTCATGAAGTCCGTAAAACCAATTGCAAATTCTGACCAGCCATAGGCAGGAGCTAAAGGAACTTCTAATTCCGTAATAATGCCATTCGTGCCATAGGCATGATTTACTTTCTGTACATCATCGCCCCGTAGTTCAATAATGCGTGGTGCATCTTCAAGGGTAACGACGCGCATGGCTCTGAGATTTCCGCGATCGCGCAATTGCCCATATAAAACTGAACCAATCCCACCACTACCACCTGCGATAAAACCTCCCACAGTAGCACTTCTAACGGTGGATGGAACCATCCGCGATTCCCAACCGATTTCTTGAGCTTTTTTGTCTAGGGTTAACAATTTTACGCCTGTCTCCACACAAGCTAACCCTGCTTTAATCCATTTGATTGATTGCATTCGTGAAGTTTCTAAAATTACACCACCTTTGAGAGGCGTACATTGTCCATAGTTTCCCGTTCCACTACCCCTCACTGTTAGAGGGATTTTATATTTGACACAGGTTTGAGCAATTCTTAGCACTTCAATTTCATTGCTAGGGCGCACTACCAGATCGCCAACCTTCCCCGCTAATAATGGAACAAGAATAGGACTGAAATGAGCAAAATCTTCTGAAAGTTTTGCAACTTGCTGAGGATTTGTAATCGTTTCAATCCCTGACAATTCTTCTAACAGATTTTCTAAAGATATTCGCATGATTTACTGATCTTGGGTTATTTCTCTATTCTATAGCGGCAGCAAACCAAAAAGAGAGTTAAGTCGTGGGCATAGCACCATTTCTTAAACCGCTATAATCTAGCAATGAAGTAGCAAATTTTTAATCTATATAAATTAAGCATGAAAAAGTTAAACCAGTTGATTTGTAAGAAAGCCTTACAGCGATCATTGATTATCGTGATCGCTGTTAGTGGCATCAGCACAGCCTGTAGTGCGAACAAAACCTCTAACAATTCACCAAATTCCGATGATGCTAAAGCTCAAGTGGAAACGGTCAAGATTGCACCTAGACAGAATGTAAGCACAACCAAGTCACATCCGATGAATCACGGTATGAAGCATAGTGAGATGAGTTTGGGTATTGCCGATGCCGAATACGACTTGCGCTTTATTGATGGTATGATCCCGCACCATGAAGGAGCCGTGATCATGGCAAGAGCCGTACTCGACAAATCTCAACGTCCTGAGCTAAAGAAATTAGCAAATACCATTATTCAAGCGCAAAAACAAGAAATTGTGGAGATGCAACAATGGCGAAAAAACTGGTATCCAAAGGCTAGTGATACGCCAATGGCTTGGCATAGTGAAATGAATCACTCGATGGCGATGTCGCCCGAACAAATGTCGGCAATGCGAATGGATGTGGATTTGGGGACTGCTGATCAGGATTTTGATTTACGGTTTATTAATGCGATGATTCCGCACCATGAGGGAGCCGTGGTGATGGCAAAAGATGCTATTCAAAAATCTAAGCGATCAGATATTACTAAATTGTCCCAGGAAATTATCTTTTCTCAACAAGCTGAAATAGATCAAATGCAGCAATGGCGCAAAGCTTGGTATGACAAATAATAATTTACCGCGCTCTGCGCGGTAAATTATTATTGATAGCCTGCGGCTTGTAACGAGAATAGATGGGCATAGCGTCCATCGACGGCTAATAACTGCTCGTGGCTGCCTTGCTCGGTGATTTCCCCATCTGCCATAACGATGATTTTATCAGCCATACGGACAGTAGAAAAACGATGGGAAATTAACACCACCATTTGATTTTTTGTGAGCGCACGGAAATGATTAAAAATGTTCATTTCAGCTTCTGCATCCATTGCGGCAGTTGGTTCATCAAGGACAAGAATATCTGCTTGCGATCGCATGAAAGCCCGTGACAAAGCAATCTTTTGCCATTGACCTCCCGATAATTCTTGACCACCCTTAAACCATTTACCCAACTGAGTTCCAAATTTTTTAGGCATATTATTAATAAAGGGTTTCGCCATACCCTTTGCCGAAGCAATCTCCCACTCTTGATCATCGTTGAGATGATCGATATCGCCGACACCGACATTTTCCCCCACTGTAAATTGATACTGCACAAAGTTCTGAAAAATCACGCCGATGCGCTTTCGCAATACATCAATATCCCAATCATTTAGGTCTACTCCATCTAAAAAAATTCTGCCACTGCTGGGAGTATATAATCTGGTTAGAAGTTTAATTAATGTGGTTTTGCCTGAGCCATTTTCACCAACGATCGCTAGTTTCTCGCCATGTTGTAAATGCAGCGAAATATTTTTTAGAACTGGTTCTGTGCTTTCGGGATAGCAAAAAGAGACATTCTCAAATCTAATCCCATCATGCTCAATTCCTCTAGTGATTTTGCCATCTGATTTAGAAATTGGCTGTTCTAGAAATTCGTAGAGATTTGCTAAATAGAGATTATCTTCGTACATACCGCCGATGGAAGTGAGGGCTGAGGCAAAGGTGGATTGCCCTTGACGGAATACAACTAAATACATGGTCATTTCCCCTAAGCTGATTTTGCCAGCGATCGCCTCCATCACAATCCAAGCATAGGCGGCGTAAAATGCACCCGTACTGAGCAATCCCAATAGATATCCCCAAAAGCCCTTTTGAATCGTGAGATTTCGATCTTTGTCATAGGAACGATCAAAAATGTCGCGATAACGCTTTAATAGCATTTCACCTAATTGATAAAGCTGAACTTCCTTGGCATAGTCTTCTCGCGCTAGCAAAGTCTCTAGATAGTTCTGTTGACGAGTTTCAGGCGATCGCCATCGGAATAGACGGAAAGCATGTTCAGAAAATCTAGTTTCGGCAATGAAAGAAGGAATTGCAGCAACGACTAAAACAATTACTGCCCAAACTGAAAAATTTAATAGCAAGCCACTAAAGGTCAAGAGAGTTAAGGCAGACTGTCCTAAGCCAAAGATGCGACTGATTAAGGATAGAGGGCGACTGGAAGCCTGCGATCGCGCCTGTGTCATTTTGTCATAAAATTCTGAATCCTCAAAATGAACTAACTCCAAGGTGAGTGCTTTCTCTAGGATTAAAACATTTACTTTCTGTCCCAATAGAACCCTTAGCAAAGACTGTGAAACGTTTAATCCCCTTTGTGCCGCCGCCAAAATCACAATGAGCAAGGCTTCTAATCCCACATAACTCAGCGCTAAATTCCGATCGCCCAATAAGCCACTATGGGATGCTAAAATCACACTATCAACAATTAACTTGCCGACATAGGCGATCACCGCAGGTAATAGTCCCGCCATGAGCGTGAACAGGGCGATCGCTAAGGTTAAAACTGTGCTAGTTTTCCAAACTAATCCTAAAGCTTTAAGGACATAGCTAAAGATGGACAAAGACTTCTGAAAAGTCTTGTTAATAGATTTCCATCTCTTTAATTTAATTTGGTTCTTGAACTTTGTTTTATCTACCATTTTGGTTCTTGAACTTTATTTTATCTGCCATGAGGTCTATTTTATCCCAGTCCTACGGAGATTTGCTGCTATACCAATCCGAAGCTTATCTAAACCGGATCGCTAAACTCTAAGGTAGTAATCTGTACTGCCTTGGAGTTTAGCCGCTATAATGCAATCAAAAAAATATCAAACACAATATCTAAGAGCATCTAAAAACATCCATGCATTATCAAAAGCGATCGCATCGTCAAGGTTTCTGGCAGAGGCTTTTTCATATTTATCGGCTTTATCGTAAAAGCTGGCAACGTGTCTTTCAAAGGGCGATCGCGCTGTTACTAGCTGGTTTATGTGCAGGTTTATGTTTGTTTGTCCTAGCTGCTTGTGAGCCGATCCCAGAACCCAATCAAACGACTGTCGGTAATGCTAATCGTCTTAAAACTGTGCTCAGCCGTGGCAAATTAGTTTGTGGTGTCAGTGGCGAATTACCGGGATTTAGCTTTGTCAATAAAGAAGGCAAATATTCGGGCTTAGATGCGGATATTTGTCGCGCGATCGCGGCGGCTCTATTTGACGATCCTAACGCGGTGCAATTTCGGAATCTCAATGCTAAGGAACGCTTCACCGCTTTACAATCGGGCGAAGTTGATGTGCTAAGTCGCAATACCACATGGACATTAAGCCGAGATACTGCCTCAAAGCTTGCCTTTATGCCTGTGGTTTTCTATGACGGTCAAGGCGTAATGGTACGCAAGGATAGCAATATTAAGTCAATTACCGATCTTAAGGATGCTGATATTTGCGCTCAAACAGGCACAACTACTGAACAGAATCTCGCTGATCAAATGCGAAAGCGGAATCTTGCCTACAAGCCTGTAGTTTATGAAGATGTGAATGCGACTTTTAATGCTTATCAATCAGGGCGTTGCGTTGCTATTACCGCCGATCGCTCGGCTCTTGTGGTGCGTCGTACTCGCCTCTCCGATCCTGAGAGTCATGTAGTTTTAGATTTTGTGATTTCTAAGGAACCCTTAGCACCTGCGGTTATTGATGGTGACTCGAAATGGGCAGATATTGTTAGATGGATTATTTTTGCGGCGATCGAAGCTGAAGATTTAGATATTTCTTCTACAAATTTAGCGACTCAGTTACAAAGTAAAAATGCAGAAATTCGCCGATTTCTAGGTGTTGATGGCAGCTTGGGTAAAGATATGGGTATCGCCAATGATTTCACAGCGCGAGTGCTTAAGCATGTCGGTAATTATTCCGAAATTTACGATCGCAATCTGGGTAAAGATACTTCCTTTAAGTTGCCACGCGGACAAAATGAACTCTGGAAGAATGGAGGTTTAATTTACGCACCACCATTTCGTTAAACACCAAGGTATTGGTGGTACTAAAAAGGCAAGTAAGGATAGGTGGCTCTCTGCTCCTATCCTTACTTGCCTTTTTAGCCTCAGAAACTATACAACTAATCTTCAGGTAAAAAATCTTCATCTAAGGATTGCGTTGTCAAAACAAAAAGGTTTTTATTGAAACTGCTATTTCGCAATAGTTTCAATAAAAACCTTGTTTTTCTTCAGCACTTTGCGCTGTAATCATAAAGAAATGAGAAAAAGTAATCTAGTCGAAACTAGCCTTTAACTGAAACTGGAACAGTTTCGGGTTTGGCTTTTTCTACCGAAGGGATAGCCTGCTGGTTCGGAATACCAACAATCGGACATTCTGCTGTACCAACAGTCGAACGAGTAACCGCCTCCGAACTCTCTTTTGCCTTCTTCGGATCGAGAACCCAATCTCGATAGAATTCAAAGGGACATTCTGCCTTACCTTGATCGCCATCACCTGAATTGAGCATTCCAGTATAGCCGCGATGCATCAACTTGAAGATGTGATTCTGTGATTGAGCATTCTTACGGAAGTCGCGGATCGCAAACTTAGACAAAGCGGCATACTGAATACCATTTTCTTCTTCGCCGCATTCGCCAAGGGTGCGACCATCAAACCCAACGATCGCCGAATGACCAAAGTAACTATAAACCCCATCAAAGCCAGAGGCATTTGCCACCGCCACATAGGTGTTATTCATCCATGCCATCGCCTTAGAAACAATAATTTGCTGCTCCTTAGCAGGATACATATAGCCCTGACAGCGCACAACCAACTCTGCACCACGCATGACACAATCCCGCCAGATTTCGGGATAGTTACCGTCATCACAAATAATCAAACTGATCTTCAAGCCCTTAGGTCCATCTGAGACGTAAGTGCAATCGCCAGGATACCAACCTTCGATCGGAGTCCAAGGCATAATCTTGCGATATTTCTGAACAATTTCACCGCGATCATTCATTAAAATCAGGGTGTTGTAAGGCACTTTCTCTGGATGCGCCTCATGTTTTTCACCTGTTAAAGAAAATACTCCCCAGACTTTATTCTTTATGCAAGCTTGGGCAAAGATTGCGGTTTCGTCACCAGGAACAGTTGCGGCAGTTTCCATCATTTCCTGAGGATCGTACATGATGCCGTGGGTAGAATATTCTGGAAAGATTACAAGATCCATACCAGGTAATCCAACCTTCATACCATCAATCATTGAGGCAATTTTTTTGCAATTCTCAATGACTTCTGCTTTAGTATGCAAGCGCGGCATTTTGTAATTAACAACCGCAACTCCAACTGCATCTTCACTCGAAGAAATATCGCCATGGTAAGACATAAAATCCTCTAGATTAATAAATAAATCAAATAAACTCAAATCTTGATTAGCTACAAAAGACTTGCTGAAAAATAGTAATTACTCTTGTTCAGCTGCATGATTGCTAAACCTTTGATGGTTAATCAATATAACTTAAATCCATCACTTATTAATATGACTAAACTAACAACAATATTTGCTATTAATTTGAGAGTTTACAGCGAGGATATTAAGAATTAATTAGTATTATAGAACACAAAAAAATGGAAATTGTATCGTGAGCGACTAATTGCTTATATACGCGATCCGAAATGTGTTGCTCAGTCCACGCTGGCTGAACTAACCTACAGCAAACTCAGTTGCAGAAAGAACTTTATCGGGTTGAAATCCTTTTAACCCTGAATATCGGTTAAGAGTTGCAAACTATCGCGTACTCTTTGAGATAGAAAATGAAAGTATTGTGATTTATCGCGTTAAACCTAGAGACAAAGCCTACCAATAAATTCCTTTATGCTTAACTTAAATCCAGAATTGATTACTAAAGATGGCAAGCCAATGTTTGCGGTGATTCCATACGAGCAGTTTTTGGCAATTAAGGAGATGTTAGAGGACTTTCAGGATTTGCAAGATTTGAGAGCCGCTAAGCAAGAGGAATATAGTCAACCCGCGATCGCTTTAAATGACGTTAAACAAATGCTCGGTTTATGAGATTTTAGCTAAATCGCTATTTGCACAATAAGTGCAGTAAAGGCGATCGCTAATCTTGCAGCGCATCTAAAAAGTCTTGATATTTTTTCTGTTGCTTTTCCTTTGTTGACCATGACTTCACTTTTTTGAAATCTATCGGATGACGTTTTGCAACCATTACTGCTTGATCTAGACTTTGGAGATCGTTCCAGTGATAGAAACCTGCAAGGCGATCCATGACGCATAAAGTCGGGGTGAGAATGTGCAATTCTAATTCACCAATTTTCTGCACAGTGCATTCTTTGTAATCAATGTACTGTTCTCCAATCATTAGGGGTGATGGGGGGGAACTCGACATAATAATTTGTATTTGGATGGATGAAATATCTACCTTCTTTGCTAAATCCTATCTGAGACATTGCTTCTTCTAGCTTTTGAGAACTAGCGGGAGAAATAAAGTCGAGATCATCAGATTGATATTCATTTTCTGAGTACACCGTAACGACTCCGCCACCTGTTAGCACGGCGATAATGTTTGCTTTAGTAAGCGTATCTGAGACGATCGCAGCAATCTCAGCTAGGGATGAGGTTTTGTGGATTTCCAAGGGGTTTATCAGCTTTGCGAGGGCGACGACGTTGGCGGTAGTAGGTTTTGATTTCTTCGGGTGGGGTGATTTTGAGTCGTTGGGCTAGTAGGTTTCTAACGGTCGTTACAAAGGGCGATCGCGGGTTCCATGTATAGAGGCGAGTTTTGCCGACTAAACGACTAACTAATAAGCCTGAGTCTTCAAATTTTTGCAGTTGTTTCTGTACTGAACTCAAGGATATCTCAAAGGTATCGGCGATCGCTTTGCCGTAGCCTTCCTCGTAATTTTCGAGATACAGCAAAACCTGTTCGGGTGTTTTGCCGCCAAAAAGTTCTTTTAGCATAGGTTTTAGGTCTAAGACTAACTACCTATTATAGAGGTTATATAGTTTTTATTACAGGTAGATTTATTGGACTTGAGTTAAAGATGATCGCTATTTGGTAAACATAAAACCGCGATCGCTCCTCAAAAAATCAACCAACCAGATCTCAAGTTTTTGGATTATTTCGGTAATGGAATGCTTAAATCTTTGCAAATCTTTTTTGCTAGGTTCTCATCAATTTCAGTGTGACGAGGTATGGATGAACGACGATTTTGGCTAGGATTTCCCCACCATGAATGTCTTCCACCTTCTCTAATCAGTTCACAGTCATGATTACGAAGATGACGCAGTAAGTCAGAACGCTTCATAGTGCTATTAATTCTTCTTCATACATATCTCCAGCAGCCTCTAATGCTTCATAGCGATTGAAGTCTAGAGCTTCTTTTAAAGTTATACGCAAACTTTCTAAAAGTTCTTCTTTTGTGGCTTCTTGACAATTTACTCCTGATATTTCTTCAATCCAGCCAATCCACCAGTTTTCAGATTGCTTTATAACGGCGGTAAATGATTCTCTCATGATGGCTAATATCCTTAATGATGTGCGTTTATCATAGCTTACCAAAAATACTTAAACAGATAAAGATCGCCTCTCAAATAATCAAATCACAAGGCGATCGCTTTTTGCTAAAAGTAAAACTGCGATGATCGCTTTAAATGACGTTAAACAAATGCTCGGTTTATGAGATTTTAACTAAATCGCTCTTTGAGTAAGTGCAGTAAGAGCTATCACTTATAGTTTATAGTTAATTTTGAGATTAGAATAAATTGAGATGAGTGATCGCAGGAGCGAACCCAATGACTCAAGCAATTGCAGAAAAAGTATCACTTTATGACCAAGATTTGAATCTGTGGCTGGAAAGAGCGATCGCGCAGTTAAAGACAGGTGATTTAAAATCTCTCGATATTGAAAATCTGATAGAGGAGTTAGAAGGTTTGGCGGGTAGAGACAGAAGAGAGGTGGTTAACAGGCTAAAAAGGTTAATCGAACATATCCTGAAGCGTCGCCATGTTGATTTGCCTGATTGTTTTAGGGGGTGGGAAGTGACGATCGCGAACCAGCGAGATCACCTTAAACAACTGCTCAAACAGTCCCCAAGCCTGAAGCAGCATTTCTCCCTATGTTTTGATGAAGCTTTCGACAGTGCGCTAAACCTAGTTCAGATTGGTTATCCTGATATAGACTTTCCTACTACATGGCAATTTAGTCGCAATATTGAGGATGTTCTGAAGGTTAATTTTTGGGAAGAGCTATAACATCTAGAGATCGCCTCTCAAATAATCAAATCACAAGGCGATCGCTTTTTGCTAAAAGTAAAACTGCGATGATCGCTTTAAATGATGTTAAACAAATGCTTGGTTTATGCGATTGCAGCTAAATCGCTATTTGAATAAGTACAGTAAAGGCGATCGCTTATAATTAGACGAGATTTACAGTAAACTGGGATGAGTGATCGCAGGAGTAAACTATATGACTCAAACAATTGCAAGAAAAGTATCACTTTATGATCGAGATCTGAATCTGTGGCTGGAAACAGCGATCGCGCAATTAAAGAGTGGTAATTTAGAAAACCTCGATATTGAAAATCTGGTAGAGGAGTTGGAAGGCTTGGCGGGTAGAGATCGGCGCGAGTTAAGAAGAAGGCTATCAACACTTCTGGAACATTTACTCAAACGTTGCTATGTTGAAAGCGAGTATGACTATGCAGGATGGGAAATCACTATTGATCGCACTAGATTTGAAATAATTGGTATTTTGAGTCAGTCGCCTAGCCTTAGAAACTATGTAAATAGTGATGAATTGTTTGGAGAAGCTTTTACTCTTGCTTTGCGTACTGTAAGAAAAAATCAAGGGTATAAAAATGTTAATTTCCCAAATAATTGGAAATTTAGTCGCGATATTGATGACATATTAAATGTTGATTTTTGGGAGATTTTATAAAACGTAAGATGCGATCGCATCTCAAATAATCAAATCACAAGCTGATCGCTTTTTGCTAAAAGTAAAACTGCGATGATCGCTTTAAATGATGTTAAACAAATGCTTGGTTTATGCGATTTTAGCTAAATCGCAATCAGTGCAACATCACAATTGATTAAGTTAAGCAAAGTGTATTAAAATATCAGAATATACAAGGATAGACAAAATTATGAGTCTTTGCATAAACCCTAATTGTCAAAATCCTGCTGCATCCCTGAGCCAAAACAACCCTTTCTGTCAGGATTGTGGCTCTGACTTGCTTATTCATGGTTGTTATCGAGCAGTGAGACTTATAGGGGAGGGTGGATTTGCGAAAACTTATGAAGTACTAGAGGGGGGAATACCTAGAGTCTTAAAAGTTTTACTACCTTGTCATTCGTCTAATCAGAAGGCTGTTGAACTTTTTCAGCAAGAAGCAGTCATTTTGAGCCGTCTTAATCATTCTGGGATTCCTAAAATTACATCGAACGGTTGTTTTACCTTTCTACCGAGAGGTCAACAAAATGCTCCTCTTCATTGTTTTGTAATGGAAAAGATTTCTGGAGTCGATCTAGAAGTATGGATGGAAGATCGGAAAGGACAAGTCATTCTTTTAGATTTAGCACTTGATTGGCTGAAACAGTTATCGCAACTGTTGAACCTCATCCATCAACAGCAATATTTTCATAGAGATATTAAGCCATCGAATATCATGCTTCGTCCGAATGGACAGCTTGTATTGATTGATTTTGGTGCTGCTAGGGAGATGACCAATACCTACATGGCAAAAATGGTTAGAGGGTCAGTTTTAACTAGTATTGGCTCCCCAGGGTATATACCGCCAGAACAGGCAAATGGGAAAGGCGTTCCGCAGTCTGACTTTTTCTCTTTGGGGCGTACTTTTGTCTATTTACTGACGGGGCAATCACCAAGCAATTTTCCAGAGAGTCCAACTACGGGACAGATGATATGGCATTCTAGCGCTCCAAAAATTCCAACTTTGTTGTTGGAATTTGTAGATCAGTTGATGTCATCATTTGTGGGTAATAGACCTAAAAATGCTCAAGAGATTTTACAAAAACTTCAACAGATTGAGATAGATATTCAAAAAACGGTTTGTGTAAATGGCAAAATAGGGGCGGTGCGTCAGACTGGCAAAAACAAGCTAAATCTTAAATATTTGCTGTGGGCTATTCCTGTTACATCGTTGACCGTTATTAGCTATCTGGGTTTTAACTTATTCTCTAACAGAGTTACCAAACCTTTGCAAGTTACTGAGTCAGAAATTTTACCAGCCCCTATTTCCACTCCTGTCTCTCAGCCAATAGTGGTTCCTGTGCAAACTCCTGTAACTAAGTCTGAGGTAAAGAATAAGGCTATAGAAATTAAGCCAAGTGCTAAGCCGAGTCTCAGTACGTCAGAACAAGATAGCATCAGGTTATCGGAGGAGAAGAGAAGGCAACAAGAGGTTTTGAGGCAAGAACAGGAAAAAGTTGCTGCAAGGCAAAGGGCTGTAGATCAAGAACGAGAAATAGCTCTTCAGAGACAGTATGAGACGGAAAGGCAGGCTAACCCACCAAAACAGGAGGCAACAACAAATGTTTATGAAAATATTCAGGTAACTTCAAATCCTGTTACCACTGTCGAGCCAGTGAGAGATCAACAGGTATCGCCATCGGGGGCGGCAGCGCCTTGGGAGGGGACTCCTAAAAAGTCTAGTGTTGACGAAATTTCTGATGTAATTAGACAAACACGCAAATAAAGGCTAAATATGAAAGTTTTTAATTTTAAATCAGCTTTGGTAATGTTGACATTTTCTACAATGTCGCTATTTTTGCAAGCTCCGACTCAGGCTCAGGTTAATAAACAGCTTTTATCTGATGTGATTAAAAGCTGTCAGAGAGATATGAGTATTGATTATTTTATGAGAATGGGCATCCTTGTTCGAGAGTTGAACACAGAACCTTCATCGCAGAGTCAGAAAACATGCATTTGGGTACGTTACTATTATGGATCTGTTATTGAGCAGTTACCTTGGCTACCTGATTCTGGGGAGATTGTGCCAGGTTATTCGGCATCTGTGGCATTATCTTCTATAGCGAATAATGGTGGTGCTGAAATTGTTGTTTATTATGTAGGTATAACAGGTTATTCGGCATCTGTGGCATTATCTACTATAGCGGGATTGGCGACTGAAGAAAAAATACTAGAATGTGTTACAAGTAAAGACTTTGATGGACGTAATGAATGTTCTTGGATTGGGATCAAGTTGGATCGTTATTATAGTGTGCAGCAATATAGAAAACTGGAAGTTAGTACTGTGCTAGGTTTTTTTATACCGAACGTCTGTCCTAAATGCGTAGTTGCTCATGATGATGCTTCTAGATCGGAAATTAACAGAGGTTTTATCAACTGGTTTTTGTCATTGGATAAATCCAAAAGGCGAGATGTAGTGTCTTTGCTATCATCTAATAATATACAGCAGAATTTGCTGAGTAAAGCGCGCATGGCAGTCCAAGCATACCAAGATGCTCTAACAAAAATTGAACAAGATGAAAAAGCCCAGCGTAGAAGGAATTTGCTAGGTCAGTAAGCCTAACTCGGAAATATGTTGTAAAAAACGAAAGAAATCATACAAATAATAATCAATGATCTAAGGACAATTGACTCTATTATTAAATTTATGAGAAAAAAGTGATTGTTATCTATTAACTGCCATATACTAAAGCCTATTCTTTCTCACTTGAGGGAATAGGCTTTTATTTTGAGCTATGCCAATGAAATCATAGTGATTTTATATTTAAATCAGTTTGTTTGCTTGATTTTTTGACGATCGCCCTTTACCTTCACTGAGATTAAAGATGCGATCGCCTTAACCAATTGCTCTTGATTTTCTCGGCGCAGGCGCACCACGCAACATACCCTCAGTACTCAGATCCTCATCAAGATCTTCCCAATGAATACCATAACCACCACCGCAGACTTCCCACTTAGCAAGCTGCTCACTAGTTCCATTTAATAACCTCGGATACCACACCAACGGAACTACAATTGCCCGACCATCCATCAAATCAACACTGATCGTATCTTCAGTGAAGCTAACATTCTTAACTCTCTCATCCGTCTTAATCGCCAAAGTACTCATACCAAGCCTCCAATAATTGTGTTTGATGTTCGATCACCATAGATTGCAATTTTCTCAACTCTTTAGCAGGAAACCCAATATTTTGAGCCAAGCTAACTGACTGCAACCAAAACTTAGCTGTCAAGTTATCGCGATCAATATGAATATGAGGTGGTTCATTTGGTTCGTGACTGTAAAAATAAAAACGATATGCACCAATCCTTAAAATCGCTGGCATAACTTAAAAATAACACAGGGTAATTCTTGGCTAATTAAAATATACCAATATGCTGCGATCGCCTTTACTTTCACAGAGATTAAAGGAGCGATCGCGCTTAAACAAATACAGGCTCAGATTTTCTTACTTCAGCATTTTCTTGATACCTGCCACGAACCTGCACATACTCATCTTCCAACAAAAAATCTTTCACCTTCTCATAATCCCGCGCCGCATAAACCACTTGATACCCCTCAGTTGGATCATAAAGCGTATAGCTTCCATCCACATCACCAACCAACATCAAGACATAGGGCAGATCAGAACTAGGATCGACCCACATTTCAATAAACTTCCAACTAGATAACTTCGCTTGGTTTTGTGCGTGGAATGACATGATATTCACCCTTAATAATTTTCATCTCTGCAAAATACAACGGCAATCGAGTCCCTGCTAAATCAATTCTATAGCCAATTGCTAGATCGGAATACATCCCATAGCGTTCATGACCTCTCACCGCACCAATAAACTCACCCGACTCAAACAAAGCCTCAGTAACCTCAAGTAAAGTTTGGCGATCGTTAAACACATGAGCTTTACCATCCTCCTTTAGCTGTTTTAGCATCTGCGGCGTATCAGGCAAATGCTTCTGAACGTGTCTTTCTGCTAAATTAAGTCCTCTCGGCGGCTTGCGTTTGTCTCCATCCTCTAGCGGCATAAATTTTAAAATATTGCTGTGAAACAGCCTACTACATCATTATTTCTAGCGATCGCCCTTTACTTTCACAGAGATTAAAGAGGCGCTATACGAGATCTTGCCAAATTCCCATCTGCCGCCAATCAACAGGAAAATTCATAGCAGCTAATCTCTCTGGATGCTCAGAAAGTAACTCAAGAAGACGCGATCGCAAGTGATGATTTGGGGCGATCGCGTAGGGTTTTGTCCGTAGTTCCGTAGCATTGTTGGAAATTTTATGCACTAGTGCAGGCAATAATCGCCATCTGTCGCTATATTATGGCTAAAATAACTAAGAACGAAATTGCTGTGAACAATGAAACTTGCCTTTATTATCGATCCGATCGCTAGACTTGATCCTGCCCATGACACTAGTGTCGCCCTAATGGAAGCAGCTTGTCGCAAAGGCTATGAAGTATTTATCACGGATATGAATACGCTTAGTGTCAAAGATGGCAAAGCATGGGCTTTTCTCCAAGCGACTAAGATTTATCCTGTGCCTCTTGTTAATGGTAAATGGCAAGTTCCGCATCCTTGGTATGAAGTTGCTGAAGGCTCATTTCAGCCCTTAGAGAATGTGCAGTTTGTCTGGATGCGCCCCGATCCACCTGTGACAACGGAATATCTCTATGCAACTTACATTCTCGATTATGTAAATCCTCGTAAAACCAAAGTTCTCAACTCACCACAAGGGATTCGTGCCGCTAATGAAAAAATGTACGCCCTACAATTTACAGAAGCGATCCCGAAAACGATAGTCACTGCCGATAAAGGTACAATTATCGACTTTGTGCAAGCGCAAGGAAAAGCCGTGATGAAACCGTTAGGTGGTAAAGGTGGTGAAGGAATTTTATTCTTAGAAACAGGCGATCGCAATATTAACTCGCTAATCGAAATTAGTACCAATATTGGCAAAACACCTGTGATGGTGCAGGAATACTTACCTGATGCTCAATTGGGTGATAAGCGGATTATTCTCCTTGATGGCGAACCAATTGGTGCAGTAAATCGGGTTCCTAAATCAGGAGAATTTCGTGGCAATATGGCAGCAGGAGGTAGCGCTGAGCAAGTAGATATTACGGATCGGGAGAGGGAAATATGCGATCAACTTGCACCAACCCTTAAACGAGATGGCTTAATGTTTGTTGGTATTGATGTAATTGGCGGTTATCTTACCGAAGTTAATGTAACTAGCCCCACAGGTATCCGCGAAATCGATCGCCTCGATGGTGTATCTCTAGGCGATCGCGTAATGGATTGGTTGGCAGTTTTTTAGTAAAGGAGTGCTTTGCACCCTCTTTACTTTTTTATTGTTGGGTACAATAGAATTAGGGTAGAACATTTATAGAACATCCTTTTTGTCTTGTTATGCCACTTTTACCCGTGAAAATTTTTAGCTCAAAATTTATGAAAAAAGTTAAAGCTAACGTCAAAGTCTGGACGAGATCGCTGGTCGCTATGTCCTTAGTTGCCATGGCGATTTTTGGTAATGCCCATGAAGCATTTGCTAAGCGTGCAGGTGGGCGAGTCGGCGGTAGTGCTTTCAAATCTGCACCATCTTCACCTAGTCGCTCCATTCCATCCAATCCAAGCTATAGCGGTGGAAACACCCTATATAGTGGCAACAATAGTGGATACAGTGGCAACAACGGTGGCGGCGGATTCTTTTTTCTACCCATGTTTTTTGGTGGCGGCTTTGGTAGCGGATTATTTACCCTTTTGCTAATGGTGATTATTGCAGGCGTAATCATGCAAGCATTTCGTGGCCGTGGTAATGGCGAAGGCATTACAGGACTAAATAGCAAAGTTAGCGTCGCCAAAATCCAAGTTGGTTTACTCGCATCAGCGCGATCGCTACAGCAAGAACTAACGCGTTTGGCTTTAGAGTCCGACACCACCACCACAGAAGGCTTAGCTGCCGTTACTCGTGAAACTGCCATTTCCTTGATTCGCCATCCAGAATATTGGGTATATGTCAGTAGTGCTAACGAAAACACTAAATTTGAACTTGCCGAACAAAAATTTAACAGCTTAGTCATGTCAGAGCGGAGTAAGCTCAACACTGAAGTTTTAAGTAATGTCGGTGGTCGTGTATTGCAAGGCAAAACTGCGGCATCTTTGCCAAGTGAAGGTAGCCTGAGTCTCGAAGATCCTAGTGAATATATTGTGGTGACAATGCTACTAGCTATATCTGGGGAGTCCTTAGGTAAATTGCCATCTCTACGCTCCTCTGAAGATTTAAAGTCAGCACTATCTGCGATCGGTTCTGTGCCTGAGGATAATCTGTTAGCTGTGGAAATTCTCTGGGAACCTCAGTCTGACGAATATACCCTCACCAATGATGAAGTTTTGACCGTATATCCAGATCTAGTCAGAATCTAAACCTAAAAGGAGAAGAGGCTTTTCTCCTCCTTTTTACAATAAAGTCAGCGCTTTGCGCTGACTTTATTGTAAAAAGGCTTTAAAAAGATTTACAAAATCTGTCCTAAAGTTGTAGCTTTAATAATCGATTTGTGGTATCACTTACCAGTATTATTTTTTCTTATTTTTTTTGAGACAACTTTCAAGTATTCTGATTTGGCTAAGATAGCTATTCCAGCAGCACTTCTTAAGTATGGCAATTTTTGTGGTGAGTGCCTGTGGATAATGGAGTGAGTAAGGTCGGCATATGATACAAGATACAGATAAAAATCAGTTTTATGTAACTCAGGACGTTGATGTTTATACAGACGACGTTGATAACTTAATGGATGATCTATTTGGAGATGTGGAAAGTACTCTCCATGTTGATTGCGCTAAGCAACGATCGCTAAAATCTAAGAAGGGACAATCTAAACAATCTGACCACTATGTTTCTACAAAAGCTTCAGGGTCAGACATAGTCGCTATTTCTAAACTCGAACTAGATCACAGAGACATATCTACCTCTAAAGATACTGTTAATATTCAAAAACTTAATCTCGCTGATATATCCTTGCCACCCATATCCAAACAGGACGTACTCTGGATTCAACCCTACATCATGCGGAATCCAGAGCCGCCCTCAAATATTCCTCCCACACCACCTGAATCAGTAGTTCAAAGGTCAAATTTACTAGATCGCGTTTTATTAGTTTTCGCCTGTAGTTCAGCTTTACTCGCGGCGGTGATTTGGACAATTCATCATGGAATTTGGTTAGGTCGCCAATCCGTCAACGTTTCTCAAGTGAATATTAAAAATACATCTGGCAATAGAGCCTTTGCCGATGAAATTAAACGGATGCTGTCAGATATCATCGATAAAAATCGCATGATCGCGGCTAATCCCACTGGCAACATTGGTAATAATCTCCCCCTGATGGCAGCTCCCTTGATGGGCGGTATGCCTCTCGCAAATCCTTTGGCTAATGGAATGCAGCAACCGATGTATGTGCCTATATATCAACCACCTACATTCAATAACTCTAATAGTGGCAACGCTCCGTCCCCACTAGCCTTGCCACCTCTAACTGCTAGTAATTCCCTTGATATGTCTTCTAATGCTGTAGCAAATGCTAAGACAAAATCAAACACTGCATCTACCACATCGGCAGCATCTGCGCCGTCCTACACCTTAATTGGGGTGTTAGATTTGGGCGATCGCTCCACAGCTATGCTTGATATCGGCGGCTCAGTGCAATCTGTGGGACTGGGTAAGGCGTTCGGTAATACGGGTTGGTCTTTGGCGCGAGTTAGTCAGCAAG
Source organism: Pseudanabaena sp. UWO311 (assembly GCA_943371975.1). GTDB lineage: Bacteria > Cyanobacteriota > Cyanobacteriia > Pseudanabaenales > Pseudanabaenaceae > Pseudanabaena. The sequence goes on from CALRWX020000020.1 coordinate 38,390, forward strand.
AGATCACTCTAAAGCGTGGCAAAGAAACTAAAAACGTATTTGTTGGTCAGAAATTCTAAAAATTATTTTGTTTTTCCAAAGAGCGCCCCAAAGGCACACTCTTTGGAAAAATGATTACAGTGTCGTTTAAACTTAGCTTATCTGAGGAAATTATATGGGGCTAATAGAGGATATATCTCGCTTTTTAGAAACTCGTCTAGAGGAGTTTATTAGTAACAACCCACAAATTGAGTTGCAAATTCTTGAAGATAAGTTACGACAACAAGAAGAGGAAATTGAGAAGTTAATCATTACCTCCAAACAAGAAGAAAAAAACTTACAGGAGCGAATTCTAGAAATAGCGGAAGAGATTCGGGTCTGGCATGATCGCACTGTGAAAGCCGAATCTTTTGATCGTCCCGATCTCGCTAATCTAGCTAAGGAGCGAGAAGCTGCTCTCCTACGACAAGGCAATCAGATCTGGGCGCAGATGGAACTGGTTAAAAAACGGGCGATCGATAGTCAAACCTTACAGGTGCAAATCCAAGAACGACGTAAAGAGGTTCAAGCTAAAATTGCCGAAGCTGCTAAAACCGCTAAGATCAAGTCGCCTTCTAGTACACCCTTAAATTGGGACAATCTTTATACCCCTCCATTTCGTGATCCTAATGACAAATTAGAAGAAACTTTCCGCCGTTGGGAGATGGATGAGGAACTTGAAAGACTGAAACGTAATATAGGTAAATAAAAAATACTAATTATATTGCTTGCAAAGTAAGCAATATAATTAGTATTTTTTATATTTTTATTTGGTAAAATTTGCAACCCGTTATGTTATGCTGAGAAAGCACTAAAAATGCAACGGGATGTAGCGCAGCTTGGTAGCGCACCACTTTGGGGTAGTGGGGGTCTTGGGTTCAAATCCCAACATTCCGATTTTATTAAAACAATTAGTGGTTCATGGTTTCGGCATGAACCACTAATTGTTTAACTTGAAGATAAGAGTCTAGTATTTAGGAACTGAAGGATCGACTTGATCGCTCCACGCAGTGATGCCGCCCTTTACATTGATCCCATCAATGCCAGCTTGCTTGAGAATGCCCAGCGCCTTAAGCGATCGCCCACCCATTTTGCAATGCGCGATCAGCTTATGTCCCTTGAGCAAAGATTTGATCTTCTCCACCCCATTACCATTTTCAATTTCTGGCAGAGGTATTAGCACTGTATTGGGAATTCTGCCAATTTCCCATTCATTGGGGTTACGAACATCGATGATCAGATAATCCGATGCAGCCGTATCAATGATCTCTTTTAGTTCTTTGACATCAATTTCAGCGATCGCCTTTTGAGCTTCCTGTTCACTGGCGTTTTGTTGAGGAATACCACAAAACTGCTGATAGTCAATCAATTCTTCGATCACAGGGCGTACTGGATTGGGACGTAGCTTCAGTTCACGGAAAGTCATTTTCAATGCATCATAAAGCAACAAGCGTCCGCTTAGGGTATTACCTTGTCCCAGAATAATTTTGACAGTTTCCGTCGCTTGGATCACCCCAATGATCCCCGGTAAAATCCCTAAAACGCCACCTTCAGCGCAGGAGGGAACCAGCCCTGGAGGTGGTGGCTCTGGGTATAGATCACGATAGTTGGGGCCTCCTTCATAGTTAAAGACTGTCGCCTGTCCTTCAAAACGGAAAATGGAGCCATAGACATTAGGCTTATTTAGTAAGACGCAAGCATCATTGACTAGATAGCGTGTGGGGAAGTTATCCGTGCCATCAACCACGATATCGTAGGGAGCGATAATATCAAGGGCATTAGCCGAAGATAATTGCGTATTGTACAGATCGATTTGGCAATAGGGATTAATCTCCAAGATTCTTGCCTTAGCAGATTCAATCTTGGGTTTACCAACGGTACTAGTACCGTGAATGATTTGACGCTGAAGGTTGGAGGTATCCACCACATCGAAGTCCACGATACCAATGCGTCCGACACCTGCGGCAGCGAGGTATAACAACAAGGGTGCACCCAAGCCACCTGTACCGATACAGAGTACACTGGCAGCCTTGAGGCGTTTTTGTCCTTCTACCCCAACTTCAGGCAAGATCAGGTGACGGGAATATCGCTCGTAGTCATCTTGAGTGAGTTGAATTGAATTTGGGTCTGGGTTGAGCATGATTAAATAAATCGCACTTTGATTACTTAGGCGATCGCTTAAGTTGATTTGGCGTTTTTTGTATTTCTATTGTAGTTTCCTAGTTTACTCTTTAGTGCAATGTTGTATGTTGGTTGCAGTTGGCTTAACTGCCATAACCACGATCTAATTACGATCTAATATTTACAAAAGTTTAGATTGTTAAAATCCCTAGCGTGACTGAAATAAACGCCCTAACATAGAACCTATGGAAACTCCTTACATCTATTACATTCCCATCTACCCTGATGATGATAGTTCCGAAACTCTCATGCATTTATTTATCGGTCAACCAGGGCTAGACACAGAAATAGTGAGTGTGCTTGAAACCCTTGATGAACGTGAACATAAGGGGGAAGCGGTTGATTATGTGTATGAATTAGAAACCAAATTCGATTTAAAGCGTATTTCGGTGAGATATCTACCACGAAAGCGTAATCACGCCGTCCCGATCATGACATAAACCCCAAAGTCGCGTAAAACGCGACTTTGGGGTTTATGGTGTGATATCCCCACTTTGTTTAATTTAAGCAAGGTTGAGCCAAGTTGTAAAATCAAGGTACTTGTAACTTAACTAGAGCATTAGTCATGGCATTTTTTGATTCTGAGATTGTTCAACATGAAGCTCGTAACCTATTTCAAGATTATCAATCCCTAACTCAGCTTGGCGGCAGTTATGGCAAGTTTGATCGCGAAGGTAAAATTCTCTTCATCGAAAAAATGGAAGAGATGATGGATCGCTATAAAATTTTCATGAAGCGCTGTGAATTATCTGATGATTTTATGGCACAAATGACTCTCAAGCAGTTGGAAAGTCAACTAGGTAATTTTGGGATCACACCACAACAGATGTTTACTCAGATGAATATGACGCTTGAAAAAATGAAGGCTGATCTAGACAATCATGTTTAGCTAGAAGAATACGCACAGCGTATTCTTCTACAGCTTATTAAACTGAGGACGAGCAAGGACAATTACGCCGCGCACTACTATATTATTGGCGGTGAGAGTGGTGATCGCCTCGCGGATAGTCGCACCTGTGGTGTAAATATCATCAAATAGAATTACTGATTTTGCCTGAGTAGCACTTTTATAACTATAGGCGCTGGGAACGCTAAAAGCTTGAGCTAGATTTTGTTGACGCTCTTTACTGCTTTTAGTTTGCATTTGTGCCTTTGTGTTCTTAATCCGTTGCAGCCATTGGGGATGACATGGCAAATTATTTCTATGACAAAAATATCTCGCTAGAATTTCGGCTTGATTAAATCCCCTTGATTTCAACTTGTTGGGATGTAAGGGAATCGGAACTATTGCTAGTTTTGAATGGTTTTGAAAAATTGCTTTGGTATGTGGCGATCGCTGCCAAGTAGTCGCAATTTTTTCACCGATCACTTCCATGATTTCGGGATGATTTTCATATTTGCAAGCAGCGATCGCCCGTTTCAATGCTCCATCATAAATTCCCCAACTGTAAAGAGGAACCTTTGCGTTAATAGGGTAATCTTTCTGCAAAAAATCTGGTGATTGATAGGCAGAAATTTGCCGATCGCAGTCTTTGCATAAAATCCCATCGGCGGGACGTTTACACAATGGGCAGTTTGCCTGCCAAAGAGCATCTCTGGTAATATTAGCTAGGCGATCGAGCCTTAATCCACTACTAATAGATTTGAACCATTGCATAGTTTTCTAAATTACCCAATAGATAATGGCACTTTAAGCCATTGCTTTTGCTGATGTGACTCTTGAGTTAAATCCATAAGTAGCTGTGACCATGCACCTTCATAAAGACTCGGTGTCATTGGTTGTCCTGACTGGATTGACTGCACCCAGCGATCGCATATCGCTAAGACTGGCGCAAGACGACCATCGGTATAGGTTTTTGGTAGATCATATTCGGGCGGAATTGGCACAATTTCCATTTCGGAGCGATCAAGTTTCCCTTGTCGCAGACTGAAACCATGTACATAATCAGCTTGATTAGAACTACCCAATACTAAAGTTCCATTTTCACCGTACACCGTGAGCCAATGACCACGACCGCGATAGGTAACGGTACTTAGGGAAATATTGCAGGGAGTACCATCGGCAAGTTCTAATAGAATGTTACAAGTGTCATCCGCATCAACAGGGCGAAGAAGCCCCTCAGCATCAGGACGTTCGGTAATACCTGTACTGAGTTGTCCTGAGAGGCTTTTGATATCACCAAATAGCCAGCGCACATAATCAAAGACATGGGAACCGATCGCCCCTAATGCTCCTCCACCATAAGCTTTTTGGCTATACCAATTCCATACACGCTTAGGATCAGCCCGACCTTGCACTAGCCAATCGATCGCAATCAATCGTTTTTTGCCAATATGATTATTATCTAATAGATGCTTAAAATATCGCCATTGAGGAACACAACGAAATTCAAAATCAGTGGCTGTCACAACTTGATATTTTTGCGCCAGATGATACAGATCAAGAGCTTCTTGAAAATTCATCGTCACTGGTTTTTCCAGCAAAATATGTTTGCCTGCCTCGATCGCGGCTTTTGCCTGCTCATAGTGAAAACTTGGCGGTGTAGATATCGTTACCGCATGAACTGACTGAAGAGCAAGCAAATCCTCAAGGCGATCGCAAGCATGGGGAATACTAAACTTATCGGCAATTTGCTGAGCTTTGAGGCGATCGCGATGATATACAGCAACGACTTCTGTATCTGGGTGAAGTTGCAAAGCAGGAATATGGATAATTTGCCCAAAACCTGTTCCGATAATACCAACACCAATTTTTGACATATTTTTGTAATAATTTAGTGATTTGTAAAGTTTTAGAAACCATTTAAGAATTACATTCTGTGGTCAAAAGTTCTAAAAGATCCCCCCTCAATCCCCCTTTTTAAGGGGGAAGAAGATTATTCTCCCCCCTTAAAAGGGGTGGCTGGGGGGGACCGAGCCAATTCTTAAATGGTTGACTAGAAAAAGTGTAAAGCACTTTTTCTAAAACTCAATTCCTGCTTGTGCTTTAACGCCTTGTTCTCTAAAAGGATGTTTTACTAGTTCCATTCTTGTGACCAAATCGGCAACTTCGATTAATTCTGCGGGTGCGCCTCGCCCAGTCAAAATCACATGGGAATCCACAGGCTTCTCTTTTAATCCAGCAATCACCGTTTCTACATCGAGATAGCCTAACTTGAGGGCAATATTTACTTCGTCTAATAAAACTAATCTATATTCAGGATTTTTAATATAACTAAGCCCCTCTTGCCAAGCTTCTTTGGTTTTAGCAATATCGCGATCACGGTTTTGGGTTTCCCATGTAAAGCCCTCTCCGAGAGCCTTAAACACAAGTTGATCCTGCCACCTTTCAAAGACTTTCTTTTCCGCAGGCTCCCATGCTCCTTTAATAAACTGAATGATCGCCACTTTGTAGCCATGCCCTAGCGATCGCAGCACCATTCCTAATGCAGCAGTAGTTTTACCTTTACCATCACCTGTATTGACGATGATCAAACCTTTTTCAAGATTACGTTCAGCAATTCTTTGATGCTGCACCTCTTGACGGCGTTGCATTTTGGCGCGATGTTGTTCGGCGGTAAGTTCAGTCATAAAGATGTCTTTTAAGTGGTTTATAAGTTGTTATTTCCTCGCCGAAGGTGAGGAAATAACAACTTATAAACCACTATTTTAAGCTAAATATACCAACTGCGCTGTCAGATCTGACAGCGCAGTTGGTATATTTAGCTTTGACGCTACAACGGCTGATTATGATTAAGAAGATCTTTTCCTTTGGATTGCTTGCATTTGTACCGATTTCGATAATTGGTCACTTACTCGGATGGAATTCTACACTGATATTTGTAACTTCAGCGGTCGCCATTTTGCCCTTAGCGGGTTGGCTCAGCAAGGCAACTGAAGAGATTGCGGTAGTTCTTGGACCTTCTTGGGGGGGCTTACTGAACGCAACCTTTGGTAATGCAACAGAATTAATCATAGCGATCGTGGCTCTAAATGCTGGATTTACAAGTGTTGTCAAAGCTAGCATTACGGGGTCAATCATTGGCAACCTTTTGTTAGTGATGGGGTTGTCAATGTTTTTAGGGGGATTGCGTTATAAAGAGCAAGAATTTCAGCCAACTATGGCACGATTAAATGCTTCGGTAATGAATTTGGCCGTAATTGCAATTTTATTGCCAACGGCGGCGAATTTTACAAGCGAAGGCATTAGCCCTGAGATTTTACAAAAGCTATCCATTGCCGTAGCGATCGTCTTAATTATCGTCTATTGCCTAACGCTTCTATTTTCGATGAAGACCCATGCTTATCTCTATGATGTGGGCAAATCGGCAGCCGATGATGCAGAGGCGGCGGAAGGACATCCCCAAAGCATTAATTTGCCTCTATGGATTTCTGTGCTTTTAGGAGTAACGGTGCTAGTCGCCTTTGAGTCTGAACTTTTAGTAGGCACTTTAGAAACAGCGACAGCACAACTAGGCTTAACAGAATTATTTACTGGGGTAATACTTTTACCAATTATTGGGAATGCTGCCGAGCATACAACGGCGATCACTGTAGCAATGAAGAACAAAATGGAACTATCAGTATCAGTTGCTGTGGGTTCAAGTATGCAAATTGCACTTTTTGTTGCCCCTGCACTGGTAATTGTGGGCTGGTTTCTCGGTAAACCGATGGATTTAAACTTTAATCCCTTTGAGCTAGTTGCCGTTGCTGTGGCCGTTCTCATCGCCAATTCAATTAGCTCCGATGGGCGATCAAATTGGCTAGAAGGCTCTTTGCTAGTCGCAACCTATGCAATTTTGGGATTTGCATTCTATTTTCAGCCAGTATAAAAATACATACCCTAAAAAATTAAATTGTTGTGCTGCCCGCTTTGCGG
>CALRWX020000021.1:0-43938 GCA_943371975.1 Pseudanabaena sp. UWO311
AAACGCTCAGCTTTCAATCGCCATCTCCTTGAACGCTTTATTTCCCTGTTAGATTTAGACCTTACTTCAATTAAATTACACCCTAATTTCCACAAACTTTGTAACTACGGCTCCATCTCTGCCCCAATTTGTCCGTAGTATTGTTGTAAAGAAGTTTACAGAAAGCATTATTTCATTTTGTGGTGTCAAATTAAAAAACAAAAGAGAGTGGCGGTGCGAAGCGCTGCCACTCTCTTTTGTTTACCAGCCATTCTCAGCGAGAAATTCTGGTGTTATTTCAGGATGCCCCAGATTACCAGTTACAAGATGACCCGATCTCAGAAATTTTTCAACATATTTACCTAAAACATCACCTTCGAGATGTACTGGACTACCAAGATCGAGATATTTCAAAGTGGTATTTTCGTAGGTGTGTGGGATGACCGCCACTCGAAAATTTGTGCCTGAGTCATTGCAATAGGAAACTGTGAGGCTGATCCCATTAATCGCAATGCTGCCTTTAAAGACAATGTAACGGGCAACTTCAGGAATTGCCTCAAAGCTCAGTTCCCAAGAATTACCTACTAGGGCTTGATCGCTTAACTTACCTATCCCATCGATATGCCCCGACACAAAATGCCCACCGATGCGATCGCCAACAGCTAAAGCCATTTCTAAATTGACATATTTTAATTTGTGATCGCCAAAGTTAGTCCGCCCCAATGTTTCAGGAGACACATCAGCCACAAAATTAGTATCCGAAATATGGGTTGCCGTCAGACAGACCCCATTTACAGCAATACTATCGCCGATCGCAATTTTGCTCACCAGATCAGGACAATGAATCACAAGACGATCGCGATCGCGTTGCTCAATGATGCCAATGGTTTGAACTAAGCCTGTGAACATTTTTTGGTAATTGGTAATTGGTAATTGGGGTGGCTATTTTTTCCTTTTTTCTTGTTATAAGTCTGTTAACAGATGTATTGTCCTTGCTGCTTGTTGAGCAAGATTTTTGGTGGGGCGGCGATCGCGGTTTAGCCAAAACGCAGTGATCCCCACCGCAGTCGCCCCTTCATAATCTTCACTAAAACTATCGCCAATATGCCAAGCAAGATCGGGCGATCGCTCAATTTGGTTCTTGGCTAAAGCTACTTGAAAAATGCTTGACTCAGGCTTTGCTGCACCGCTCTCAGTCGAGATGGTGATCGAATCAAAGTAATGCTCAAGCCCCAGTGCGACAATTACCTTATAAATTCGGCTATCAAAATTTGATAAAACACCAAGAGTAATACCTTGATTTTGCCAACAGTCTAAAGCCAGTATGACATCTTCATAGACATACCAAGGCTTAGTAGTAGCAAAATATACATAGAGTTGTTGAAAAAAAATATCAAAATCAGAAAATTTTATAAAGTCACCCGTTTGCCTAAAAGTCTGCTCAGCTAGCGATCGCCACCATTGATATTCGGCAGTTGGTATCTCTGACTGTGGCAAATTAGGAAAAGAGATCCTTGGTGCAGATTGAAAACTTTGATAAAAAGAACGGTTAATCGCTTCAGCATCAAGCTTAACGCCGAAATCTGTAGCAACTTTTGCATATTGATCACCAACGCTATCTCTAACACCAAATAAAGTGCCAACAGCATCTAAATAAATAACTTGGGGTAATCGCATTAGATTTCAGGGAAATTACTGGGTTAAACTATTGAACGTACTGATACAATGACAGCCAAAGATTTTAAAAACCGCCTCAATTATTATGACAGGTATTCAGTTTCTAATGATTAGATGGTTAGGTTAAGGAGTACTTTTATGCGTATAACAACATTTGGCAAATTAATTCTACTTACATTAATTGCCTTTTCTCCTTTCCCTAGTTTGGCTCAGACCACCACAATTGAAAAATCTACACCATCATCTCCAGACCCTGCAAATTCTAATTTGAGACCATTATCAGCAGTTAATAATGTTGCTCCTTCCCTCAGTGTGGGCACGTTTCAAGACACATTTCGCTATTCTTTGGGAGCAGGCGACAATATTAAAATTGAAATTTTTAATGTACCAGAACTATCTGGCCTCCAAACGATCGCGCCAGATGGCACTATTAATATTTCATTGATTGGCGCTGTTAATTTAGAAGGATTTAGCTTAGATGAAGCTAATAATTTACTAAAGGAAAAACTTGCTCCTTTTTTAGTGCGTAATATTGTTAATGTTTCTTTAATTTCTCCCCGCCCACTCAATATTGCTGTAGTGGGAGAAGTGAATCGCCCTGGACCAAGGTTGTTAAATTATGCGGGTATTGGCTCCCTAGCCAATAGTGGTAGCAATATTTCTAATGCAGCTACCCTAGCTAGAGCGCTTGAATCTGCATCAGGAATCACCTCAAGAGCCGATATCAGCAATATTCAAATTTCACGCCGCGATGGCATTGCAGGTCGTCGCACCATCAAAGTTAATCTTCAGAACCTTCTTGATAAAGGTGACATTAGCCAAGATGTTCGCATTCTGGACGGAGATTCAATTCTTGTGCCACCACTTCCCCTAGCAGCAACATCTCAGACTAGAATTGTTGGCAATTCTACTTTCTCTCCCGATACATATACGATTCAAGTAGCGATCGTGGGAGAAGTGAATCGTGTTGGTACTCAAACCCTTGTGTATTCGCGGAATGGAACTATCTCGACAGGTTTAACAGGCGCAACTAATGCGGCTGGAACTGCATCAACTGGAGGTCCAGTAACTCTCAGTCGCGCCTTGCAATCCGCGAATGGTGTTACGGAGATAGCTGATATTCGTAATGTGCAAATTTCTCGTTTAAATGACAAGGGGCAGCGCACAATCGTTAAAGCCAATCTATTAGATCTCATTACCAAAGCTGATCTTAGCCAAGATATCATCCTTACCGATGGGGATCTAATTACCGTGCCTCGCCTAGACAAAACTAATCCAACTGAATATTTGCAAGTTGCTAAAGCGACCTTCTCACCTACAGCTATTACTGTACAGGTAATTGGGGAAGCAGTTCGTCCAGGACCTTTACAACTTCGCCCTAACAGTTCTTTTACCGAAGCTATTTCCTCTGCAGGTGGGTTGACTAATGATGCAGATTGGCGTTCAGTTGAGCTTTATCGGGTTAATCCTGATGGTTCAATTTTGCGAAGAAATCTCGTGGCTGACTTAAATTTACCCTTAAGTGAAGAGGCTAATCCTGGACTGCGCGATCGCGATGTGATTGTAGTCCGCCCATCCTTTGGATCAAGTATTATCAACTCGGCTACTAAATTTCTTGGCAATATCGTTACACCTTTCTCAGTAATTAATAATCTTTTTAGGTAGCGATCTAGAGGTTAAGTTAATGTTGAGGGTGCTTCCCTCCACCCACCTTAACCTCAAATCCTGCCATATTGATCGCTATCTTCACTTTAAAAATTTTTCTGATTAAACATGAAAATCCTAGTTACTGGCGGTGCGGGCTTCATTGGGTCACACCTGATTGATCGCTTGATAGCGGCAGATCATACAGTTATCTGTGTTGATAATCTCTACACAGGTAGAAAGTCTAATAATCAACAATGGGCAGAACATCCAAATTTTCGATTTATTGAGCATGACATTATCTCCCCTATTTCAGTTGAGAATGTCGATCAGATTTATCATCTGGCTTGCCCAGCTTCTCCTGTACATTATCAATCTGCCCCTATTAAAACTGCACAGACCAACTTTTTGGGAACTTTCAATGTTCTAGAACTAGCAAAACAATGGAATTCGAGAGTTTTACTTGCCTCAACTTCTGAAGTTTATGGAGATCCACTGATTCATCCACAAACTGAAGACTATTGGGGCAATGTCAACTGTACAGGAATTCGTAGTTGCTATGACGAAGGAAAGAGAATTTCGGAAACCCTAACCTTTGATTACCATCGGCAATTTGGGACTGAGGTACGAGTTGCGCGGATTTTTAATACGCATGGTGCAAGAATGCTAGAAAATGATGGGCGTGTAGTTAGCAATTTTGTAGGCCAAGCTTTGAAAGGAATTCCACTGACAATTTATGGAGATGGTTCACAAACTCGTAGTTTCTGTTATGTATCAGATCTCGTAGAAGGATTAATAAGATTAATGAATGGGAACTATATCGGCCCCGTAAATCTAGGCAATCCTGGAGAATATACAATTCTCCAATTAGCTCAAACCATTCAAAGACTAATTGATCCAAATGCAAATCTTGTCTTCAAACCTTTGCCTCAAGATGATCCTCAACGTCGCCAGCCCGATATCTCTAGAGCAAAGTTCTATTTAGATTGGGAGCCAACAGTTCCATTAGAAGAAGGCTTGTCAAAAACGATCGTCTATTTTCGTGATTATTTATCATAGCTAGATATTTTGGAGCAAATTCCCTCCCAAGATATCTAGAGCTATGATTGCCTCAAGTTAAAAGTGTGAAATTAGAATTAGGTAATAGAAGTATATGCGTGTTTGTGTCATTGGAACTGGTTATGTGGGTCTAGTAACAGGTGCTTGTCTTGCATATATTGGTCATGATGTAATTTGTGTTGATAATAACGAAGAGAAAGTTAAGTTAATGAAGTCGGGGCAATCACCGATTCATGAACCAGGATTGCCTGAAGTGATTTCTGAGTCAATTCGTCAGGGCAAAATCGAATTTACGACTGATATTGCGGCAGGTGTCAATCATGGAGAAATTCTTTTCATTGCCGTGGGTACGCCTTCACTGCCTGATGGTCGTAGTGATATGCGCTATGTCGAGGCAGTCGCTCGTAGCATTGGCGAAAGTCTGACTGAAGGATATCGCGTTATTGTTAATAAATCGACCGTACCGATTGGCTCTGGTGACTGGGTGCGGATGATCGTTCTTGATGGTATGGCTGGCAAGAGTAATACCGATAAAATTCAGTTTGATGTCGTTAGCAATCCCGAATTTTTGCGTGAAGGCGTAGCAGTTTACGATACCTTTAATCCCGATCGCATTGTCGTGGGTAGTGGTAGCGATCGCGCTCTGCAACTGATGCAGGATCTTTACAAACCAATTATCGATCGCTCATTTGCCCAAGATAAAACCTTGCCGCCAGTACCAGTCGTAGTCACAGATTTAAATTCGGCGGAAATGATTAAATATGCGGCCAATGCTTTCCTTGCTACCAAGATTAGCTTTGTCAATGAGGTTGCCAATATTTGCGATCGCGTTGGCGCTGATATAAAGGAAGTAGCCAAAGGAATTGGTCTAGACTCACGGATTGGTTCTAGGTTCTTGCAAGCTGGAATTGGTTGGGGTGGATCTTGCTTTGGCAAAGATGTCTCAGCCTTGATCTACACTGCTGAAGACTATGGATATTCCACCGAAATTTTGAAGGCTTGTGTTCGCGTCAATCAACTTCAGCGCACCCTCGTTGTTGAAAAATTGCAGCAGGTCTTGAAAATCCTGAAGGGCAAAACTATTGGTTTATTGGGCATGACCTTTAAGCCAGACACGGACGATATGCGTGATGCCCCTGCCCTAACCTTGATCGATCAGCTAAGTCGATTGGGAGCCAGAGTTAAGGCTTATGATCCGCTAGTTTCACAATCAGGTTTACGCGAAGGTTTTTCCAATGTGATTGTGGAGACTGATTTGGAAAGACTTGCGGATGGTTGTGATGCAGTTGTATTAGTGACGGATTGGCAAGAATTTCTGGTGATCGATTATGCCAAAATGTTAACTCTGATGGTTAATCCTGTCATTATTGATGCACGCAACTTCCTTGATGGGAAAGCTCTTGAAGCTTTGGGATATAAGTACATTGGTATTGGGCGTTAGGGACGCACAATTGCTCCTTTATTATCAAAAGAGGTGGTGCATTGCGCCGCCTCTTTCTTATGACTGCTATACTGATTAAAATATGCGTTTAAATTAAAAGTGCAGAGCCATGTCCAAGAAAGATAAAAATGGTAAGCGCAAGCATTCTTCTAAAGAAGATGTAAAACAGGAGCAGCTAATTTCTCTAGTCAATAATTCTGACGCAATCAAGGATCAGACAGTTGAACAAAAAGAGCATCTTATTCAGTTACCAAATCTATCAAAAAAAACCTATGAGAAAGAGCTTAAGCATTTACAAATAGAGCTTGTTAAATTGCAGGAATGGATCAAGCAGGAAGGATTAAAGGTTGTCATTCTCTTTGAAGGAAGAGATGCGGCTGGCAAAGGTGGAGCAATTAAAAGTATTACTCAGTCCCTAAATCCACGTATTTGTCGAGTGGTTGCTTTGGGAAAACCTTCCGATCAAGAAAGGACTCAATGGTATTTTCAGCGCTATACTGCCGAATTACCTGCGGCAGGAGAAATTGTACTATTCGATCGCAGTTGGTATAACCGCGCTGGGGTCGAGCATGTCATGGGTTATTGCTCCCATGAGGAATATGTAGAGTTTTTGCGCTCTTGTCCTGAATTTGAGAATATGCTGCAACGTTCAGGAATTATTTTAATTAAGTATTGGTTTTCGGTAAGTGACAATGAGCAGGAAAAACGATTTAGCGATCGCATTAATGACCCACGTAAACGCTGGAAATTTAGCCCGATGGATTTAGAAGCGCGATCGCGGTGGGTAGAATATTCCAAAGCCAAGGATGATATGTTCAATGCAACGGATACAAAGCTATCACCTTGGTATGTGATTGATGGTGATGATAAGCGTCGCGCAAGGCTCAACTGCATCAATCATTTATTAGCCAAAATCTCCTATGAGGATGTACTGCCCAAGCCCTTTAACTTACCCCCGTTGCAGAACAAAATGGTTTATGTCCGTCCACCAATCTTTTTACAGAATTTTATTCCCGATGTTACAGCACATCTCGAATGAGATAGTAACGACGTTTCGCGCCGTAAAATAGGTTTGTTTCCCCGCCGAAGGCGGGGAAACAATATTCTCGAAACAACTCCATGTAACAATCTCTAGCTGTTAAGATGCAAGTAGCAGTTACGACAGCAGCAATCCATGACATTAACTTACGAAAAGACCTTAGCAGATCAGGTCAGAGCAGATTTTGAGATCTTGAATCAAGAAGTCAATGGCAAGCCCCTCATTTACTTTGACAATGCGGCAAGTTCCCAGAAGCCCAAATCAGTGATTGCGGCATGGAAAAATTACTACGAACATGACAATGCTAATGTGCATCGTGGCGCACATACCCTCAGTGCGAGAGCAACCGATGCCTATGAAGGGGCGCGCGACAAAGTTGCTAAATTTATTAATGCTAAGTCATCACAGGAAATCATTTATACCCGTAATGCTAGTGAATCGATTAATCTGGTTGCCTATAGTTGGGGCTGGGCAAATCTTAAAGAGGGTGATGAGGTGATTCTCTCCACAATGGAGCATCATAGTAATATCGTTCCTTGGCAATTGATCGCTCAGCGTACAGGCGCGGTTTTAAGATTTTTAGAGCCAACAGATGAAGGAATATTGAGCGTTGAACAGTTTAAGTCTTTGCTCAATGCCAAGACCAAACTCGTATCGATTGTGCATGTCTCTAATACACTTGGCTGTGTGAACCCAGTGGAAGAAATAATTGCTTTAGCCCATGCTCAAGGGGCGAAGGTATTAATCGATGCCTGCCAGAGTGTGCCTCATATGCCGATTGATGTACAGGTCTTAGATTGTGATTGGCTGGTTGCCTCAGGTCACAAAATGTGTGCGCCTACAGGTATTGGGTTTCTCTATGGCAAACATGACTTATTGTTAGAAATGCCTCCTTTTATGGGTGGTGGGGAAATGATTGCGGATGTATTTCTGGATCATTCTACCTATGCCAATTTACCCCATAAGTTTGAAGCGGGAACTCCTGCCATTGGAGAGGCGATCGCTCTTGGTGCAGCAGTGGATTATTTAACAGCGATTGGAATGGATAAAATCCACGCTTATGAACAGGAATTAATTAACTACTTGATGGATTATCTCGTTGAGATTCCCGACATTCAGATTTATGGTCCCCGTCATCATCGCGCAGGTTTAGCAGCTTTTACGATTAGTCACGGGATTCATGCTAATGACCTATCAGCAATGCTTGATCAAGAAGGAATTGCGATTCGTTCAGGACACCATTGTACGCAGCCATTACATCGTTTTTTAGGGATTAGTGGTACTGCCAGAGCAAGTGTTTACTTCTATAACACTAAAGCGGAAGTAGATACCTTTGTGGGTGCACTTAAAGATGCGATCGCCTTTTTCAAAAGCGTTATTTAAACATTCTTAAACTATTTTTAAACCTTTTCCTATTAATGAATGTACCTTGCTAAGCGCGGTACATCATTAATGGAATCTATGAAACTTCTATGGAAAGAGCCTACTGGTTAGCATGGTCGCAAGTTCGCGGCATTGGTCCTGTTTTGACCAAGCGAATTTATCAAGCCTTTGGTTCAATGTCTGAGGCATGGAGAGCTTTGCCAAGCGAGTTACAAGCAATCGAGGGCGTTGGTGGTCAACTGCTGGAAACAATTCGTCAAGCTCAGCGCGAAGTGGAACCATTGTCTCTTTTGGTAGTACATGAGCATAATAATCTCAATTTTTGGACACCTAGCGATCGCGAGTATCCGCAATTACTTTGGGAGATTCCTGATCCGCCACCGATTCTCTATTATCGCGGTCATCTCACCCATTGGAATGAACGCAATACTGTGGCGATCGTGGGTACACGTCGAGCAACGCCCTATGGAAAACGTTGGACTAAAAAGCTCGTATCTGCTCTAGCTGGTCGCGGCTTTACAATTATTTCTGGAATGGCAGAAGGAATTGATGGAGAAGCCCATAAAGCTTGTTTAGAAGTTGAGGGGCAAACTATTGCGGTAGTTGGGACTGGAGTCGATCAAATTTACCCCCATAGACATAAAGATCTGTATGGACAAATTTTACATTCTGGTTTGGTAATCAGTGAATATCCTCAAGGTACTACTCCCAATAAAACCCATTTTCCTGCTCGTAATCGGATTATCGCTGGTTTAAGTCGTGTTACTTTAGTAATCGAAGCGCCAGAGCGATCGGGAGCTTTGATTACAGCTTATCAAGCCAATGAGTATGGGCGCGATGTTTATGCACTGCCTAACTCTTTAGATGTGAATGAAGCGAAGGGATGCTTAAAATTATTGGGTAAGGGCGCTCATGCAATTTTAGGTGTGGATGAATTATTGGAAGCTTTGGGAATGTTGCCGAATTTAGATACGCCGACACCTGCGATCGCTATTTCTGAATTGCCTCTATTACAACAAAATGTTCTGCAAGCGATCGGTTTTGGTGAACCTGTGGGCTTAGATTGGATTGTGGAACAGGTAAAGGCTCCTTCAGGTGAGGTGTTAGGGGCTTTAACTCATTTAGAACTTGTCGGTGCGATCGCGCCCTACCCCGGAATGCGCTATCAACGTTTAGTATGATCGATATCTTAAAGCTTGCCTGTATTTGCTTTCATGATAAATCTCTCAAGGGTGATGATTTCGACGCGATCGCCATAGGGAATATATTGCTGCAAGTCTCTTGAAATATAGAACTCTCGCAACGTCCAACCTTCACCACCGAGAACTAAATAAGCTTTTTGATAATTAGGATTCTGCCCCATTGCCTCCATTAAGCAGATTACTTCAAAGGGAACTTTCTGCTCCGCCGTACCGCCTACCTGTTGCCATTTAAGAGAAATTAAAACATTGCGATCGCCACGATTTGCAATAACATCAATGATGTGTTTTCCACCCCCTGGACGGCTACCAATGTATTGTTGAGACTGATAGAGATAGCCACCATATATGAGCGAATGCAAAACCATTTGTTCTAAAACTGTACCAGTTTCCGTATTCCGAAGACTCATGATAATTCTAGCTCCTTCGTAAATCCTCTATAGGCGAGCATCTCCTTTGCAGGGACGCGATCGCCATTGCAGCTAATCCGACGAGGAGCATTGAGAATATGAATGCCAAAACCTAAATCTTGATATAGTTCGAGAATACGAGGTGTAGCTTGATTAGAAGCAATCACAGGGCATTTTTTTTGGGCTAACCAATGGACTAGGCGTTCCTGCTCCGACCATTCAAAGCCATTTTTAGCATATTGGCGAAACTCAACATCGTAGGGTGGATCAGCATAAATCAGATCCTTCTCTGTAATATCAATCTTGGCAAAATCAACATTTACAAACTTCCATTCAGCAAATGCTAACCTATAATCTGAGAAGTCTTTTGTGTAATTAATAGTTCTATGCCTACCGAAAGGAACATTAAAACCACCATTCCGATTAAAGCGACATAAACCATTATAGCCAGTACGATTAAGATAATAAAAAAGTTGAGCAGCCTTGGGCGTATTTGACTTTCCCGATTGAATTAAATGATTAAATTCGACGCGCTGAGCATAGTAAAACTCTCGCTCATTTTGTACTTCAATTTCTAATTTCAATCCCTTTTGCAGACATTTATAAAAGTTCACTACATGGGGATTAATATCATTAAGTAAGGCTTGCTGAGGGTGTAAACCTAGGGTGATCGCTAAACCTCCACAAAATGGTTCCACAAGACGATAATCGCTATATTTTTGCCATGTTTTCTGCAAATATGGCACAAGCCAACGTTTACCACCTGCCCATTTTAAGGGAGGGGTAAGCCGTTCGAGCTTGGACACAGGTTCAGCAATATTTTCCACTTGTTTTGCCAAGGGATTGATGAGCAAGGGAGAACATAGCATCGATGGCATGGCAGCAAAGAAAAATTTTAAGCTTACCCAATCTAGCGCTATTTACTATGCTTTGAAACGAAATAAAAACTAAATATCTTGATTAAAATTATTGCCAAACTTTATAGCTACATGAAAGGTGTGACGTCACTCCTTTCATGTAGCTATGATTCAGAAGTTCTAGGCGGCAACTAGCAAACCAGCACTAGATTGCTTCGGCAGTACCTTAACCACATCAATTTTGGCACAGTAGGCAATATCTTCCGCGCCATTCAGGTTTAACAAACGCTTGCCATGACTTGCTTGATAAAATAGCTCCTCAACCTCACCCTTCCAAGCCTTGTAGAGAGTTGCCGCCGCGATAGCTTCATCATTACCAAAATCCGCCTCATCCTCAAGGTTTGCCGCGATCGCCCCTGCACAGGTCGTATCTTCGAGGGAATAGCTACCTTCCCAACCCGAACCAACGATCCATACAGTTTCGGGCTTAGTTTCACGGAGATAACTCAATATCGAGCCGAGGTTAATCATCGCCGCCGCCAACACGCTCTTCGCATTTTGGATTTTTTGCAGCGATCGCGTGCCATTAGTTGTACTCATAAAAATCCGCTTGCCCTTCACCACCTCTGGCGTAAAGTCAAAGGGCGAATTCCCTAAATCAAAACCTTCCACCGTTTTACCACCACGTTCTGCCACTCTAATTCGTAACTCTGGTGGATGTGCTTCACTTACTCGCAACAACTCATCGAGATCAGAAAATACTTGCACCCCCTCAGCACCCGCAGCCAATGCCGTCGCGATGGTCGTAGTAGCTCGCAAAATATCGACAGCGATCGCGCAGTCAGGGCTTCCTGTTTCGGGAACTAACTCTGGAGTGTGATAAACAAATATTTTCATGTGCGGATCTAATGATTAAGCTGTCTTGTATAAATTAAACTCTATGATTGCCTGTTTTGCAAGATTTTTAAATAAGACAAGGGGCTTAAGCCCCTTGTTGATCATCGCATTACAATAGAAGTATTGACTTGAATGTCGTCTTGCAATTGAGAGTACAACCCCATGATTGCCGCCACTGAACGTCGCTACAGTCTCGAGGAATATCGTGCGATCGCCGAAACCTCAACAGAAAAATGTGAATACCATGATGGAAAAATTATTACCATGACTGGCGGAACGCTTAAACATAGCCGTATCTGCGGCAATATTTTCTCTTTCCTTAAATTTCTACTGCGAGATACAAAATTTGAAGCAATTAATAGCGACCTAAGGCTGTGGATTCCTGAATATAGTCGCGGTGTATATCCTGATGCAATGGTTTTTGATGGGGTGATCCAACTCAATGGCGATCGCCAAGATGAAGTTCTCAATCCCATTTTAATTGTGGAAGTACTTTCTCCCTCAACGGAAGATCATGATCGTACTAACAAATTTCGGATGTATCGATCTATTCCTAGCTTTTGTGAGTATCTCTTAGTCAATCAAAATGAACCTCTAGTTGAACTTTATAGTAAGCAATCACAGGGTTGGTTATTTAGCGATTTTGATAGTTTAGATAGTTCAATTTTTTTGGATTCAGTCAATATTGAGTTAGCAATGTCTGAAATCTATCGCGGCATCGCTTTTTAATTATTTCTTAGTTGAGTTTCAATCAGCTAAGTATTTACAGGAAAAATTGATATGGATTTTAGTGCAGCATTACCGATTTTTGCGATTACTTTACGGGAGGGGGTGGAAGCCGCTCTTGTGGTGGGAATTGTAATGGCATACCTCAAAAAAGTTGATCGCAGTTCACTGAATCCTTGGGTATTTGGTGGCATTGGCACAGGAGTATTAACGAGTTTTATCGTAGGACTTTTCCTAAATTGGTTTGTAAAACAAGTGGAAAATACAGAACCAGCGCAAGCGGCTTTTTATGGGCAACTGTGGCAAGGTGTTTTAGGTATTACCGCGATCGCAATGTTAAGTTGGATGTTGGTCTGGATGACCGAAAATGCCAAAGCGCTCAAGGGCGAAATAGAAGGACAAATTGGTAAGGCGATCGCCAATGAAAAAACCGCAGGATGGGCAGTTTTTACGCTGATTCTGATCGCAGTACTGCGAGAAGGTTTTGAGGTAGTGATTTTCATTTCTGCAAAGCTGCAAGGAGGAATCGTAGCAATCATCGGAGCGATCGCTGGTTTAGTAGGAGCAGTAGCGATCGGAATTGCCCTCTTTCAGTTTGGTATTCGCATTAATCTCAAGGTATTCTTTCAAGCAATGGGAGTGTTCCTATTACTGATCGTTGCAGGATTAGTTGTCAGTGCGATCGGGCATTTAGATAAAGCCATAGCCGCCTATGCTCAACTTGCACAGGTTTCCATCTGTTTACCCGCATCTTCGGCAGCAGAAATAAGTTCTTGTTTACTCGGTGGTTTAGTTTGGGATGTGCATGAAATTTTACCCGACAACAAATTTCCTGCAATTCTCCTCAAGGCAATGTTTGGTTTTCGCGATCGCCTATTTCTAGGACAGGCGATCGGCTACTTTACATTCCTTGCATCTGCGGGTTTTCTCTATTTCCGAAGCCTCATAGACAAAAGTAGCAAAATCACCAGACCAAATGTATAGCCATTTTCAAATGAGTGCGTATTCATTTGAAAACAAAAAAATCAAAACCTTTAGCAATGAAAGTTTTCCTAGATAAAAGAATGCGGCGCAAAGCGCCGCATTCTTTTATCTGCAATTAAAAAATGTCCTTTCGTATTCCTTCAGCAATAAACTCACTGGCTCTCGCGGTAATCGCCATCTCCGTTAAAGTGGGACTTTGCCAACCAGAGGAAGTCCAACAAGCACCATCGGTAACAAAGAGATTTGGAGCTTCCCATATTTGATTATGGGCATTTACGACTGAATTATTTTCTGAAGTGCCCATTCTCGCGCCGCCAACCTCATGGATATAATAACCAGGGGGGGCAGAAAATGCCATCGTGTCTTCCATCTTGCTCACAAATTCTGAGAATATAGGCACATGGAAGATTTCCGTCAACTGCATATTCTTGCCCCCTGCGAGTTTGATGATTTCATCAATCTGTCGGTGCATATGATCAAGCATCAAATGCTCATTCTCTGACCATGCACATTCAATGTGTGGGACAGGAAGACCCCAAGCGTCCACCACATCATTACTCAGTTGAACGCGATTGTCATAGCGCGGCAAAACCTCTCCATGAGCAATTAAGAAACCAATCGAGCCATCGCCAACTTTCCGTAAAATATGGGGTAAGTCAAAGCGCTGTACTCCTCCCCAGATACCATAACCGCGCAAGAATTTCTCGTGTTGGGTTTCTAAATTAGAGAAACAGGGAATGAAAAAGCTATCACATCCTGAAAGATCAAAGGTTTTAGGTTGCTTGATCTTTGGTAAGAAAAAGAAAGTTGATGTGGACACATGATCCATCAAAAATCTACCGAGCATTCCCGAAGCATTGGTTAAGCCCGCAGTTTGATATTTCTCAGTAGAGTGCAACAGAATCCGCACCGACTCAATCGTTGAAGCACATAAAACTACTGTCCGCCCAAAGGCTTCATAGGCTTGATTGGTATTGCGATCGATATAACCCACCCCACGAGCCTTATGGGTATCAGGATCAAAAATTACATGGCTGACCATCGCATCCGATCGCAAAGTCACATTTCCCGTCGCGATCGCCGCCTTGAGCGAAGAACCCAAACTGGAATACATCGGCCAAGGCTGCTCTGGTGTCGGACGATGCAACCCAAATCCCCGTGAAGGAATCAGGCGACGATCTGACCATGTACTTTCGACTACCTGTTTGAGATGCTCCTCAGCAGGAGTTAGCGGCAAAGTTGGCTGATAGTCTCCATCGGGCAATTGTGCTAAACCTTCTTGACTGCCTCGCACCTGAAAGAATTTTTCTAACTTACTGTAATAGGGAGCTAGATCTGCATAGGCGATCGGCCAGTCCTGTTCATGCCCATCTCGACTGGCTGCCTTAAATTCATAGTCCGATAGGCGTAGTGTGATCCCGCCCCAAGTTAAGCTTTTGCCGCCCACTTGTCGTCCACGAATCCAGTAAAATGGCTGATCGGGCGGCGTGGTATAGGGATTATCCTTTTCATCGATAAATAAATCAGGATTTGCCTTCCAATATCCGGGGTGCATCGATTGATAGGACTGACGCTTAGTGATCGCAAGGTTATACAGACGCTTTGCCATATCCTTCGCCTGATTACCTAGTTCTGATGGGTTGGGAGTTCGACCTGCCTCTAAGACAAGGACTTTTAATCCACGTTCGCTCAATTCCTTGGCAGCCACACCGCCATTGGCTCCAGAGCCAACCACGATCGCATCGTAAACTTCTGTAGAAGGATGGGGACTCATGTTATTTCTTGACAAACCTTTTGCTTAGCAACCTTACAAAAATAAACTTTACAACATACGCATAGATTTGCTAACCTAGTTAATCGCCGCCTAAATTAAAATGCGCCAAACTAAAGCATAATAAGAACAATACTTTGCTCCCAAAATAAGCATGACTCAAATAATCGTTGGTGAAAATGAAGGGATTGAGTCGGCACTACGCCGATTTAAGAAAAAAATCCAAAAAGCTGGCTTACTAGCAGATATTCGTCGCTGTCAGTATCATGAAACAGCAGGCGAAAAGCGTAAGCGAAAAGCTGAAAATGCTAAGCGTCGTGGTCGTTTCCGTCGTCGTGATGTCTAGTATTAAAAAATGATTGTGCAATGCACAATCCTCTAAATAATAAAAAAGCTGTGCAACGTACAGCTTTTTTTATTTAATAGCCAACACCTAATAATTTATTTTCACGACGAAATTGGCTGGGAGTAATTACGTCCGTCCCATTTACCCAAATACCAACTCGATCACTTTGCGCCTTTGACTCTAGTTCTACATAGCCTTGACAATCCTTTTCTTGGAGGCGATCGTAATGGGCGAGTCCGAGGGAAAGCATGACTTTATTGGCATTTTGTCCCCCTGCAATCACTTCACCGTAGTAGCGCCCGAATTTATCTTTTTTGAAAACCCTGACGTAAATTTCTTCATCAGCAAGGATATTTTGCAGTACCTTGCGAGCATGTTCCCCCTCGTTTTGCAGTAGCTCAGGTGCATCAATGCAGGCGAGATGTATTTTATTTTTGATGCCCCGATCCACAAGGGTAATATTGTCGCCATCAAATACTTTTACCCGCATCGGTACTGCCCCAAACTGAGCCAATACAGGTTGAGTAGCGATCGCAAAACAGACTAAGTTGATAATTAAGATAGCGACCAACTGCTGAAATTTATTGACAAAATTTGTAAGGGACATTTTTAGAATCATCTTTTAAGGAGCAGTTAGGTTGCCGCGATCGCAAATTCACCACGACATTTTGCGCCGCCATCAGCGATCGCTAGTTCATACAATGTAAATTCATCGCCGAGTTTATGGACTAGATGCTCTAGTAAAGCGCGAATCTCATCATCGGTTGTAGCTGTAGGTGGTGCATCAGGGGCGATCGCCTCAAGGAAAATTGGAGACTTGAAACAGCTTTGTAAATCTTCGGGCGCAAACTCGACATCTAGGGTCACACGAATGGGATTAAGCAGTCGTAAAGCTTCACCTTTAAGGATTTGGGCAATATTCAGATGAATTGCTTCCGCAGCTAGATCGATATTAGTTATAGCTAAGCCTTGATATTTTGCCCCCGCCCCGCTCACATTTGCCTTAGGGATGTCGCCGCTTAAAATTTGTCGACTTTTGCCAGCGATCGCAATTTCGAGAATATTGATATGTTCAACTTGCGATCGTAACCACAGTTTAATGATAGGAATTAATACAGAACTAACAACAGACATGAGTTTTTAGAACCCTTTTTTGGGTGAACCTTTGTGAAGTAATGGCGGTCAAAACCTATAAGTTGATAGCCATCGATATTGCCTCAATAAGTATAGATGCTCATAAGGTTAATTGTGGTAGTGGCGATGCAAAATAAGGTCATTACTAAAGCGTTTTACAAAGGCGTGCATGCTCATTTGTAAAACAAAAAAACAATCACAGTAAGATTTTGCGGTTTTTATTTTGCCGTAAACAAAATAAAAACCGCGATAAGCCGAGAATGGATGTTGATAGTCGATGTTCAAAACCATAACTACAAATATCGAAACTCCTAATCCCATTGATCCCGATCTACATCTGGTGCAAGCAAGCTTGCAGGGCGATCCCCATAGCTTTAAAAAGCTGTATCAACTTCATCATCACAAGGTGAGGTCAACGCTATTTCAGCTATGTGGCTCCGATGGTTTAGATGATTTGGTACAGGATGTATTCCTCAGAGCTTGGAAAGGGTTAGCTAAATTTCGGCAATCTTCCCAATTCTCGACATGGCTCTATCGGATTGCTTTTAATGTGGCAAGCGATCGCCGTAAAGCTCTAGCAAAAATGCGATCGCGCAATGTATCTGTCGAAGATGAGCAACTCGAAAACCTCTCAGATGATGCGATTGCCCGTGATGGATATCAGCAAGCGGGGCTAAACCAAATGCATTATCAAGACATCATGCAGCGTGGTTTAGCCAAGCTCAGTGAAGATCATCGCGCAGTATTAGTACTGCATGACCTCGAGGAATTGCCCCAAAAAGATATCGCGGAAATTTTGTCTATTCCTGTCGGCACGGTTAAATCGCGATTGTTTCATGCTCGTAGTGCCATCAGAAAGTTTTTAGAAGCGCAAGGAGTCGAACTATGAAAAACCCTAATTTTCCACAGCCTCAAGAAAACTTTGATGGAGATCCTCGTGATGAGACTGATATGAATTTAGTTAATTTTCTCAAGCAAAACAAGCCGATCGCTCCCCCCCCTGCTTCCAACTTTGAGCAGCAGCTATTTGCGGAGATTAGCAAATATCCTCAGCGATCGCCTCATGAAAATCTCAAGAAAAGTTTCCAGCGTTGGCTTCCTTGGGCTTTGGCGATCCCCGTAGTAATTGCCACAGGTATCGGTTTAAACTTCGCAAATAATCGATCTCAGTTACAAATTGCCAGTAATTCTATGAGTGAAGCTGATCAATCCGTGATCGAACAGTCATTAGTTAATAGTTGGAGTTCTAGCGATGTCAGTGTTGCTCAACCCACCAGTACGACAGCTTCAACTGACATACAGCTTTTGATGGAGTTATCTCCCCTTGAATACGAGTAACCAATCTCTAAAGCCATATGATCCAAACGATTAGCAATCCCTATGTTATTTAAAAATTGATTAAAAATTGAGAAAACGAGAAATATATGTTTAAGTCTAAGATCTTTCAATATTGCGCGATCGCTGCCACAGCAGCAATCACCAGTGGCGTGATTGTCTCTAGCACCGCCAGTTTACAATCTCAGTCTGCAAAACCTCAAGCTCAAGAAAAAATTGAGACCCCAACCCAGTTAGCAAGTCCCGATAAATCACCCGATAAATTAGCCGAGTTGCCAGACTCAGCAGATAAGTTTGCTGCCAATAGTCCCGATATGCCTTCAGGGAAAGTTCTCAAACAGCTAAATCTCTCATCTGAGCAATTACAAAAACTCAAGGCAGTGCGTGATCGCGATCAACCTCAGATGCGTGAATTGGGACAAAAATTGCGTCAAGCTAATAAGGAATTACAGGATTTACTAGCTGGGACAGAAGGTAGCGATGTGATTCGAGCAAAGCATAAGCAAGTGATCGGTTTACAACAAGAATTACGAAATAAACATTTTGAGCGAATGCTGGCGATGCGTGACATCCTCAACCTACAACAGCGATCGCAACTTAAGGACATCACGCAAAAAAATCGCCAAAATCATAAAGATGGTATGCGCGATCGCCTCGAAAAACGCTTAGACAATCGTAAAGATAATCTTGATAACCTGCGCGATCGTTCAACCTTATAGCTTTAGCAAGGGGCTTAAGCCCCTTTTTCTATATCAAAATCCAAAAAGAGCATCGCTTAGCGATGCTCTTTTTGCATCAGTGTAAATACCTAACGCGAAGAAATTGTTAAATCCCCTTACCAAAACTGGAACTGCTCTTAAGATGATTTGTAACTCTTATTTATACTTCTGTTGAGTTTTATAGAGATTCACGAAGAAATCCTGAACTTATTGAACTTGCATGACTGACTCTCTAACTTCCCCTAAATCAGCACCGGTGGCTGAAAGCCTTGCTAAAATTGATTCTCAATCTACAAGCCAATTTACAGAGCCGGTTGTCCTCATTCGTCGCATTGCTCTAGGAATTGCGATCGCTACTTGGATGGTGATGACGATCGGTAGTGCTACCCGTGTGATGAATGCAGGTTTGGCTTGTCCCGACTGGCCCCTATGTTATGGATCGGTATTGCCTGCGGAGCAGATGAATCTCCAAGTATTTTTAGAATGGTTTCATCGTCTCGTCGCCTCTACCGTGGGATTTGCCACAATTGTTTTATTTGGGGCAAGTTGGTATTTTCGGAAATCTTTACCAAAATGGCTACCTTGGGGAACTTCGGGATCATTATCTCTGGTGGTTTTTCAAGGAATTTTAGGCGGATTAACGGTTACGCAATTACTCAGATTTGATATTGTCACAGCCCACTTGGGAACTGGGTTGCTATTTTTCTCTAGCTTGTTAGCGATCGCCACAGCTTTAACTAATCAAAAGGATTCACAAAGCGGGTCAAAAAAATTCCCTTGGATTGGACTAACCGCTGCAGTTTTAGTTTATTTACAAAGTATTCTCGGCGCATTGGTTGCGTCTCAGTGGGCGCTGCACCAATGTTTTGCCACACAGGATATGTGTATTGTTTTGAATGCACATTTAATCGGCGTAATTCCTGCAACTCTTGCTAGTGTTGCGTTGGTATTGACCGTATGGTTATCTAAAGCGATCCCCCCCATCCTGCGTTTAGTGGGATCGATTGCAGGTTTATTAGTGATTGCTCAAGTTGCGATCGGCTATTTCACCTACAAACTACATTTACAAATCGAACCACTCACCATTGCTCACCAAGCTACAGGTTCAGCATTGCTAGGAACCCTTGTTTGTTTTACTGTGTTAGCCTTTAGAATCTCGAAACAGAATCAAGCGCAACCTGCGATTCGCTAACTGTCATAACTGCGAAATATTTTAGGAGTGAAGCGCAATGCAAGAAACAGCTATTCAAGAATTAACTATTTCCAAGGAAAATATCTTTGCACCCGCCAATCCATCAATGAATCGGAGCTGGCGCGAGGTGATTCAAGATTACACCGAATTAACGAAACCACGGATTATTGTACTGTTGCTCATTACCACCGCAGGGGCGATGTGGATTGCATCGGAAGGGCAAGTTGATGGATTTTTGATGTTTATTACGGTTTTGGGAGGAGCGATCGCATCGGCTTCGGCAAATGCGATTAACTGTTTATACGATCGCGATATTGATGCCAAAATGGAGCGCACCAGTTGGCGACCAATTCCATCGGGCAGGATTCAGCCATTGAATGCGTTGATTTTTGCGATCGCCTTAGCCATTATTTCCTTCACGTTGCTAGCAGTCTATGCCAATCTCTTAGCTGCCTGTCTCGCCATGTCGGGGATTGCTACTTACGTTGGAGTTTATACGATTTGGCTAAAGCGCTCTAGTACTCAAAATATCGTCATCGGTGGAGCCGCAGGGGCAATTCCGCCGCTGGTTGGTTGGGCGGCTGTCACTGGTGAACTGAGTGGGGCTGCATGGGTCTTATTTGCAATTATCTTTGTCTGGACTCCGCCGCACTTTTGGGCTTTGGCCTTAATGATCCGCGATGAGTATGCCAAGGTGGGTGTACCGATGTTGCCTGTGGTCAAGGGTGCTGAGGTAACGGCTAATCAGATTTTGCTCTATACTTTGTTAATCATTCCTGTGTCTCTATTGTTGGTTTTTCCTTGCAATGTGATGGGACTAGTTTATGCAGTGTCAGCCGTTGGACTAGGTGGAGCCTTTATTTACAAAGCAACGCAGTTATTAAAGGAACCAAGCGATCGCGCTGTCGCTCGTTCTGTTTTCAAATATTCGATTCTCTATTTAGGTTTACTTTGTATCGCGATGGGAATTGATAGTTTGCCCGTTGCTCATATTTCTGGAGATCAAGCGATCGCTCTGTTACAAACTACGGTTGCGATTATCAAGCCATTAGTGGTAAGCGCTCTGGATTGAGAATTCATTTAATCTTGTTCCCCTCTCTCCTTGTGGGAGAGGGGTTAGGGGAGAGGGTCTTGTAAGCTTCCAAGTGACGCCAGTGATTAACGAGAAATATAATGGCTTATGTTTAGCTATTTATAAAAAACATCAGAACCTTAAAAGTTCATATAAAAATTAGATGGAATCATTTCTTTTCATATTCCATATATGGCTCAGAATATGGCTCAGACTAAGCCAGAGTAGATTTATGAGTGCAATTACTCATAATCTAAAATATGCAATGCTGTGCCTGTTGACAGTTACTCTGGCGATCGCCTTGACTAATTGCACCCCAAAAACAAGCATACCATTACGTATCGGATCGAACCTCTGGACAGGATATGAGACTTTATATCTGGCGAGAGACTTAGGCTTCTATAACGACAAATCGATCCATTTGGTTGATTATCCTTCAGGTACAGAAGAAGTCCGCGCCTATCGGAACAAAGAAATCGAAGGGGCAGGATTATCAATCGATCAAGCTCTAGTCCTCGCCGCGACTCAAGAAAATATTCGGATTGTCGCGATCATAGATGTTTCCAATGGCGGTGATGTGATCTTGGGGAAGCCAGAATTTACAGATATGAAAGCTCTCAAAGGTAAGCGTGTGGGCGTGGAATCAACAGCACTCGGCGCTTTCTTCATAGCCCGTGCGTTAGAAAAGAATGACATGACCTCCAAAGATATTCAGATCGTATCGTTGGAATTGACGGAACATGAACGCGCTTACAAAGAGGGGAAAGTAGATGCGGTGGTTACTTTTGGCCCCGCCAGAACCAAGCTGTTAGAGGCTGGAGCAAAGTTGTTATTTGATAGCAGTCGGATTCCTGGGGAAATTGTCGATACATTGGTGGTAAGTACGGAGGCGATCGCCAATTCTCCTGATACGATTCAAGCTTTAGTAGATGGTCGATTTCGCGCCTTAGATTATTTTGAAAAAAATCCTCAAGATGCCTCAGCACGTATGGCTCAGCGTACCAAAGTCACCCCTGATCAAATCCTCAATGCCTTTAAAGGGCTAAACCAACCGAACTTACAAGAAAATCAAAAGCTGCTTGATAAAAGCGATCCTGCGCTGATTAATGGCATGACTAAACTCGTAAAGATTATGGTCGATAACAAATTACTCCCCAAAACTATTGATCCTGCTAGTATTCTAGACGACCGTTTTATCAAGAATGCCAAGGTCTAAATTTACCCAACGCTTGCCATGAAAGGATTGCCAAATTTTCCGATCTCTTTAAGGATTTCCATTCCTGCAATTTTAATTGTTTGTGGTGGCTTGTTGGGTATAACTTCTTTTAATCAGGAAATTAATGAGGCTTATCAAAAGACAGAAATTAACACCAAAAATTATGTCCAAATTTCCGCAGGACAGACATCTAGAATCTTCGATTATTTGTATCGTAGATCAAATATTGAGGATGCCGAAATTACGATTATTAGTCAGCTTAGCAGCGATCCAAATCTTAATTTGGTGATGGTGATTGACGATCGCGATGTTGTGCATCTCTCTAACCGTTATGAATTGAAAAATGAACCAATCACAAAAACAAGCGGTGCGGATTATGTCGAAAAGTTTGGGAAAGTACGCAAAAAATTATCGGGAGATGTGCTGATATCGGCGGATCGGTCGAAACTAATTGCGATGTATCCCATCATTTTGCCAGGGCTGCCCGATGAGATTCAGTCCTCAAGAGTGGGAGTTCTATTCTTTGAATATGATTTAGCCCGCACCAAACAGATTGAATTTAATGATGCTTTAAAGCGATCGCTATTTTTTAGTGGCAGTTTAACGATCTTCTGTATAGGAATTTGGTTCTTCTTTGAAATTACGCTCACAAGGCGAGTCGCCCGTTTAGTGGCGGTGAGTAATAGCTTCGCAGAAGGACGGCTAGACGAACGCACAGGACTAACAGGTTCAGATGAATTAGTGCAAATCTCTGTCGCCTTCGATCGCATGGCAGGCAAAATCCAAGACAATGCCAATACTTTACTGCGCCAAAATGCCGTATTACAAGCCCAGATTGAAGCCTCCATGGATGGTATTTCCATTGTTGATGAAAATCGTAATATCGTTTCTTATAACCAACGTATTTGTGAGCTTTGGCATATTCCTGCCAATATCATTGAAACAGGAGATGATCGCGAATTTATGAAATGGGTATTGAGTAACTTAGTCGATCCCGAAATATTTTGCGCTAAAATCGAATACTTATATGAAAATCCCCAGAGCAGCAGCGTTGATGAAGTAGTGCTAAAGGATGGACATATTTTTGACTGCTATTCAACCAGTGTAAAGTCATTTTCGGGAGACTTTTACTATGGCAGAATTTGGTATTTTCGGAATATTACCGATCGCCGCAAAGCCGAAAAATTAATTCAACAACAAGCTGAAAGAGAAAGGTTACTCAGGGAAATAACCCAAAGAATTCGGCAATCCCTAGATCTAGACACAATCTTTAACACTGCTAGCAAAGAAATTAGACAGTTTCTAAATGCCGATCGCGTGGGCGTGCTGAAATTCGATCCTAAATCTAATAATACCCAAGGCGAATTTGTCTCCGAATCCTTAGTCACTGGAGTTAACTCAATTAAGGAGATTTCCATCAATGAACATTGCTTTGCGGAAAACCATACCATCCACTACCAAAAGGGGCGAATCCAATCTTTAGATGATATTTATCAGGCAGATATCAAGGGGTGTTATTGCGAACTCTTAGAAGGTTTTCATATTCGAGCGAATCTGGTTGTGCCATTGCTAAATGGCGAAGAGCTATGGGGAATGCTCTGTATTCATCATTGCCATGAGCCACGAGCTTGGCAACAATCAGAAATCGAATTTGTGCAGCAAATTGCCAATCAATTAGCGATCGCCATTCAGCAAGCCAATCTCTTTGAAAAAATCCAAAAAGAATTAACCGAAAGACAACAAGCTGAGTCACGACTGACAGAAAGTAACCAACAACTTGCGATCTCTAACGAAGAACTAGCTCTCGCTACGCGGCTTAAGGATGAATTTCTTGCCAATATGCTCATTAGTAATCAGCACCTTGCGATCTCTAACGAAGAACTAGCTCTCGCTACGCGGCTTAAAGATGAATTTCTTGCCAACATGAGCCATGAATTGCGAACTCCCCTCAATGCGATCTTAGGAATGTCTGAAGCATTGGGAGATCAGTTTTTTGGCGCAATTAATCAAGAGCAGAAAGATTCTCTAGAAACCATTACCAGCAGTGGAAGCCATCTATTGGAATTGATTAATGACATTCTTGATGTTGCCAAAATTGAATCTGGACAAGTGGAAATCGACTGTTCGCAAACATCGATCCAAGAACTCTGCCAATCTAGTTTCCCCTTTGTTAAGCAGCAGGCATTACGAAAACGAATTAATATTGAATTAAAAATCGCCCCTAATTTACCAGAACTATTTGTCGATGAGAGACGTATTCGCCAAGCTTTGATTAATCTGCTCAGTAATGCGATTAAGTTCACTCCTGAAAGAGGTCGGGTGTCATTGGTGGTTAGCCTGCAGCAAAATCTTACAAAAATTACGAATGAGATCATGAGCGAAATTAGATTTGCCGTAACTGATACAGGGATCGGCATTTCCCAAGAGAATCTGCAAAAATTATTTCAACCCTTTGTCCAAATTGACGGAGCGCTCAATCGTCAAAATACAGGCACAGGGTTAGGGCTTACCCTAGTTAAGAGCATTGTGGAGATGCACAAAGGCACGGTAAGTGTAACCAGTGAAGTGGGGGTAGGTAGTTGTTTTACGTTCGCCCTTCCATGCGAGAATAGCTCGATTTCATCACCTACATTTACAAATCAACCCACAAATTCTTTAGAGCCAAATCCTGACAGTAGTATTGTGGAGGGGCTG
This sequence comes from Pseudanabaena sp. UWO311, assembly GCA_943371975.1. GTDB lineage: Bacteria > Cyanobacteriota > Cyanobacteriia > Pseudanabaenales > Pseudanabaenaceae > Pseudanabaena. Next base: position 24,775 of record CALRWX020000021.1, read on the forward strand.
CCCACCCTATTACTCGCGGAAGATAATGATGGGAATAAGTTGACAATCTCTAGATACCTTAAAGCCAGAGGCTATCAACTACTATTTGCCAAAGATGGGCAAGAGGCGATCGATATTGCAACATCAATGCGACCTGATTTAATCCTAATGGATATTCTAATGCCAAATATTGACGGGCTAGCGGCGATCAAAATCATTCGTGGTAGTGATATTCCTGAATTAGCGAACATTCCCATTATTGCCTTAACGGCTTTAGCGATGACAGGCGATCGCGAGCGATGCATAGAAGCTGGTGCAAATGAATATTTAACTAAACCCGTCAAACTCAATCACCTAGCCACGGCAATCAAACAAATTTTAGCCCAAACGCAATAAAGAACTGATTTTTCATACCGTGGTAAAGCCTCGGCACGAAAAATTTTAAATCGCAGAACCTAACCTAATAATCATGAATAACCAATCTATTTTAATCGTTGATGATGAGTCGCGCAATTTTGATGTTATAGAAGCATTCTTGAATGAATATAACTATGATCTAAATTATGCCTCTAGTGGAGAGGAAGCACTCGAATCTTTAGAAATCCTAGAGATAGATTTGATTTTACTGGATGTCATGATGCCCGATATGGATGGTATCGAAGTCTGCAAAAGCATCAAAGCCATCCCAAAATATAGACCAATTCCGATCATTATGGTCACAGCCCTTACTGCTAAAGAAGATCTATCTCAATGCTTAAATGCAGGGGCTGATGATTTTATTAGCAAGCCTGTTAATGCTCTTGAACTGCGAGCTAGAGTGCAATCAATGTTGAGAATGAAACAACAATATGATGCTTTGCAAATATCCCTCGATCGCCAGTTAGTCTTAGAAGCAGAAAAGAGAGAGTTATTAGAGAAGCGTAATGCCGAACTAAATCGGCAAGCCGAAGAAGCACATTTTCGAGCCAACACCGATGGCTTAACTCAGGTATCCAATCGTCGTTGTTTTGACGATCGCCTACAGAAAGAATGGCGACGTATAATGCGGGAAAAAACATGGCTTTCCCTCATTTTAATCGACATTGATTATTTTAAATGTTATAACGACTTCTACGGGCATCTCTGTGGAGATGCTTGCTTGATCAAAGTTACACAAAGTGCCGCCAAACAAATCAAACGCCCTGACGATCTATTTGCTCGCTATGGAGGAGAAGAATTTATAGTACTTTTGCCCAATACAAAAATAGATGGTGCGATCACAGTTGCTAAGTCCATCCAAGAGGCTATCCGCAACCTAAATATTCCTCACAAAGCTTCCAAGATCAGTGAAATCGTTACCATTAGCATGGGCATTGCTAGCTTGATTCCTAATTCGGATAAATCACCAGAACATTTAATTGCCCTGTCTGACAAGGCACTTTATGAAGCTAAATATCAAGGTCGCGATCGATATGTTGTAGCAATTCCATGATATTTAACGTTGAATATTTAGACCAACAACAATAATCCCATACTCCATGTCTAATCTATGCATTCTAATAGTTGATGATGAGCCGCGCAACTTTGATGTCATAGAAGCATTTTTAAGTGAATATGGCTATGAGTTAAATTATGCCTCTAGTGGACAGGAAGCACTCAAATCTTTAGAAATCCTAGAGATAGATTTAATTTTACTGGATGTCATGATGCCCGATATGGACGGTATCGAGTTCTGCGAACGCATCCAAGCCATTCCCAAACTTAGACCGATTCCAATTATTATGGTCACAGCCCTAACCGCCAAAAAAGATCTTGCTCAATGCTTAAATGCAGGGGCTGTTGACTTTATTAGTAAGCCTGTTCATGGTCTTGAACTACGGGCTAGAGTGCAATCAATGTTGAGAATGAAACAACAATACGATGCTTTACAAATATCCCTCGATCGCCAGTCCATCTTAGAAACAGAAAAAAGAGAGTTATTAGAAAATCGTAATTCTGTATTAGAGCAGCAAGTGTCGATGCGGACTGCTGAACTTAAAGTAGCTTCTGATATGATTACGCACAATGCGCTCCACGATGCCCTCACAGATTTACCAAATCGACGGCTGTTGTTGCAACGGATTGAATTAGCAATTCAGCGATCGCATCAATCAAATTCTTATGATTACGCAATTTTGTTTTTAGATTTAGATCAATTTAAAGTCGTCAATGATAGTTTGGGGCATATCATTGGCGATCAACTGCTAATTAGCATCTCGAAGAAATTAAAAGCTCATTTAGAGAATGTTTATTTAGTAGCTAGATTTGGTGGTGATGAGTTCGTCATTTTGTTGGAATATATTGCTAATATTGATCAAGTAATTGAGATTGCAGAAAGCATTCTCAATGATTTTCAAATCCCATTAATTTTGAATGGTGGTGAAATATTTATTAATGTTAGTATTGGCATTGTCTTGGGCAATAAAAATTATCATCAAGCCACAGATTTACTACGAGATGCCGATCTTGCTATGTACAAAGCCAAAGCTCAGGGACGCAATTCCTACAAGATTTTTAATGTCAAAATGCATGATCAGGCGATTAAACGACTGACTCTAGAAACAGATTTACGTAATGCAATTGATCGCCAAGAGCTTATGGTTTATTACCAGCCAATTATAGACATCCTTAATGGAGATCGCTTAATTGGTTTTGAAGCTTTAGTCCGTTGGCGACATCCGATTCGCGGCATAGTTTCTCCTATGGATTTTGTCCCAGTCTCTGAAGAAACAGGATTAATTGTCGCTCTTGATAGTTGGGTGTTTCACGAAGCTTGCCAGCAACTCGTCAAATGGCAAGCGACTTTTCCAGCCTTAAAAATGAGTATCAATCTATCGGCACAGAATATTCACAACCCCAACTTACTGACAGATATTGATCGCATATTGGCGAAAACTGGCTTAGATGGAAAATCGATTACTTTAGAAATTACTGAGAATATTTTGATTGCGGATATTAACCAAACAATCGATCTACTCTCTCAAATTAAAGTCAGAAATATTCAAGTTAGTATTGATGATTTCGGTACAGGCTATTCATCGCTAAATTATATCCATCGGCTACCTGCGGATTACTTGAAAATCGATCGCTCTTTTGTCAATCAAATTCAAGAAGCAAGCCGTAATTACCAAATCGTGCGTACCATCATCGGCTTGGGCAACCAAATAGGATTAGCCATTGTTGCCGAAGGCATTGAGACATCAGAGCAGTTGCAAATCCTGCAAGACTTAGGATGTCAATTCGGGCAAGGTTATTTATTTTCCCAGCCCTTATCCGTGCAAGATATTGAAGCAAAATTTATTCCCTAGAAGCGTGATCGGGTAATGCTACAGATTTCGCAAGCGAACAGGCTTGGTTATGTAGTCGTTAGCGCTTGCTGCTAGGAATTCTTCGCGATCGCCTGCTGGCTAACAAAAGCAAGACTAGATTGGCAGAGTAGAACTACCTTTTTAGGTTGGCGATCAAGTTCTATTTGACAAGATTCAATCTTAGCAACTGATATTCGTTCCACGTAACGCCAGTTAATCATAATAATTAAGATGCCCCCGAATATATGAGATTAACTTGCCACTTCAGAAAGAAGTGAACTGTATAAAGTTAGGACTTACGAATCGGTTAGATGTAGCGCGTGCTTCGCAAACGCTACATCTACCTAAAACCTAGTAAATTCCTTGTCCTTGCGTAAGTCCTAAAAGTGATGGAGATTAGGTGCGATCGCTTATGGGTGTGGAAATATGTAAGATCATTTGTCCTAGCGATCTCTTGCGTTGTTAGATCAAAAAAAAGACGGTGCTTAAGCACCGTCTCCATGAAAGAACTAAGTTAAAGTTTGCTAATCAAAAGAGCTAATCCAATAAGAAATCCACCTATAAGATAAAAAGCTCTGACCACATGTAGCTCATGCCAGCCACTTAGTTCTAAATGATGATGAAAAGGAGCCATCCTAAATAGGCGTTTCCCCATTCCCGTTTCATCCTTAGTTGCCTTATAGTAGGAAACCTGTGCAATCACCGAGATTGATTCCCAAATAAAGATTGCCCCTACAATCGCAAAAGCCCAGAGTAAATTACCAAGAATTGCTGTCGAGGCAAGCGCACCACCTAAGGCTAGTGATCCAGTATCCCCCATGAATACCTTGGCAGGATAGCGATTGTGCCAGAGGAAGCCTAAATAGCTACCACTGAGACACATCGCAAAAATCGCAAGTTCTTTATTTTGAGGGAATAGTAATAGCCCCATACCAAACAAAGCGATCGCGCCCGTACCACCTGCTAAACCATCTAAACCATCTGTGAGGTTAGTGGCGTTACTGCTTCCGAGAAAGACAAATATTGCTAGGGGAAAAAACAATAGTCCTAGAGGGATTACAAAATGCAGTGGCAAATTAATCGTGGCGATCGCTTGCCAGTTTTGGGATAAACCCAACCAAGCACAGAAGCAAGCGGAAAATCCAGCTTGCAGTAATAACTTGGCACGAGGTGACAAACCCTTATTGGAATGACGACGTAAAATCTTCCAGTCATCGAGCCAACCAATAAAACCAAAGGAAAGGGTGAGTAGACTACACGCTATTACTTTGTCATTAAACCCAGACCAAACTAAACCTAACAAGATCCCGACAGGTATAATGAATATCCCCCCCATCGTTGGCGTACCTTGTTTTTTGAGGTGAGCCTGAGGTCCATCTTCACGGATAATCTGACCAGCCTTAAGGCGACGTAAAGCAGGTACAGCAAAAGTTCCGAGAAATGCGACAGCACCACTACCTAAGGTAAAGGGCAACAAAAGACTAGAACTTATATTAGGATGCAGGAAAAGATCGACACCAACAATTAAACTTATTAAACCGATTGCTAACCCAAGTGCTAGGCTACTCCCTGACGTGAATTTTGCTCTCCTAACTCTTACACCAGTATCAACCATTGTCGCTCCTCACACCCACAATTATCACCAAATCTTTCTCGAAGTAAAAGCTTTTTACAGCTTTGTAACAGATGATTAAAAATCACCTCGATATACGCTTTTAGATACCAAATAATGGTCGCATTTGTCTACAGGGCAATCATGGAATTTTACTAATTCTTGAATTCTGCCATCAATACTTTAGATTGCCGCCATTAAATAGCTTTGTAAATTGCCCTTTATGTTGACTTTGTAAATTGCCGATGACGAGTAAGAACTCTCGACAGATTGCCTTAGAAGCTCTCCGCCTCATTTCCAGACGAAATGCTTATGCAGACGTAGCGCTGGACTCTACGCTTTCACGAGCGCGACAAGATGACTCAATTCTCCCAGAAAGCGATCGCCGACTGATCACTGAATTAGTCTATGGATGTACGCGCCGGCAGAAAACCTTAGGCGCGGTTTTGCAAAACTTCTTACAAAAACCGATCACCAAATTACCACCAGACCTATTAATAATCTTACAGATAGGTGTCTATCAGGTATGTTTTCTCGATCGCATTAAGCCATCAGCGATCGTCCATACCACTGTGGAATTGGTTAAAGAAAATAACCTTAAGGGCTTGTCTGGCTTTGTGAATGGGGTTATGCGATCCATACTCAGAGCTAAAGACAAGGGAGATCTGCTTGCTAATATTACTGATCCATCTAGCCATTACAGTTATCCAGAATGGTTAATCGAGCTATGGCAAAAAGAATTTGGACAAGATGAGATCGCAAATATTTGCAATTGGTTTAATCAAACACCTCATCTTGACTTGCGAATTAACCTACTCCATGCCACTCGCGAACAAGTTCTCGCAGCCTTTGCCGAAGCAGAAATTCAATCAGCCCCAATCCCCTATTTACCCGATGGTATCCGTGTAGCTCAAGGGTCAGGAGATGTTAGCAAATTACCTAAATTTAAAGAGGGCTGGTGGTCAGTTCAAGATGCTAGCGCTCAGTTAGTTACCTATTTATTAGATCCCCAACCTCATGAAATTATTATTGATGCTTGCGCGGCTCCCGGAGGCAAGACTACTCATATTAGCGATCGCTTAAAAAACACGGGCAAAGTTTACGCCTTAGATAGGCTAGCAAGTCGTTTAAAAAAGGTTGAACAAAATACTGCACGTCTGGGAATCACTAATGTTCAGACTATTGAAATTGATGCCCGCGAATTTGATGTCGATAAGGTATTAGGTGGAAAATGCGATCGCCTCTTATTAGATGTACCTTGCTCTGGTTTAGGGACATTACACCGTCACGCTGATGCCCGTTGGCGACAAACCCCTGAAGAGCCCTATAAATTAGCCAAAACTCAATCGGAAATTCTGGAACAGGCTACTCAATGGGTTAAGCCCGAAGGCGTAATTGTCTACAGCACTTGCACGATTCATCCTGCTGAAAACGAAGAAGTTATTGAGCAGTTTTTAACCAATCATCCCGATTGGCAAATCAAGCCACCAAGTGCCGATAATCCTGCGGCTCATTTTGCAAGCGATCGGGGTTGGGTGAAAGTCTTGCCCCATGAGCATGATATGGATGGCTTTTTTATGGTTAAGCTACAAAAAATATGATGTCAATCTGTCGATCTCTTACTTGGTTTAGTACAGATTTGGTTTCGTATTGACTTACTTTAAAATCTCATTAATTCATGATTAGCGTTCGCTCCTCAAAACCCCAAAAAACTCGCCAAATCCACCCCTGAGATTATTGCAAAACCATTGCTCGCAGAAATTGGCGATCGCTGATGATCTGCAAGTTTTTGGCTATTACACTCTCAGTGCGAGCTTGATCGATTTTCCAGAGTCATTTCCCAATAAAGACAAGCTCCAAAGTTGCCTGATTCCTGTGGCTTTAATTGGTAAGTTGGCGGTAAATAAAAGCTGTCAGGGGATGGGTATCGGTCAGGCGTTGATGCGAGATGCTTATTGCTCAAAATATGGCTATTTATGCGATCCGTATCGATCCTACTAGTAACTAAAACTCTTGCAGTAACTGGAGTTTATGATTTTCAACATTTTGGCTGATCTCTTAAATAGTGCAAACTCGTTCTGAACTTGGAATTGCTGCTCATTTATAAACTTTTTTGGAACTGCTATCATTTTATGATATCATTGCAAAATGATAGAAAACCCTAAATAAGAAAATGAGGTACTGGCTTGAACAATAAAAACAAGCGCACATATGATTCTATTTTTACAGACCCTGTACCTTCAGATATCAACTGGAAAGATATAGAAAAGTTAATAGAGAGTATTGGAGGTCAAATATCCCAAGGAAATGGGTCACGAGTGAGATTCAAAATAGGCGAAGCAAAAGCAACGTTTCATCGACCTCATCCCTCCCCAGACACAAATAAGCTAACGGTCAAAGACATAAGAGACTTTTTAATAGTAGCGGGAGTAAAACTAGAGTAATGATAAGTATTTAAAAAATAAGGGCGATGCTAACTAAATCGCCCTTTAAAACGATCTTTTTAAGCATAGTAAAACAACCAGATGAGAAACGTAGAGATGTTGAAATATAAAGGATATACAGGTCATATTGAGGTGGATCTTGAGAGCAATTTGTTGCACGGTAGAGTCTTAGATATTAAAGATGTTATTACATTTGAAGGTGCAACTATAGATGAAGTAAAGCAAGCATTTTACGATTCTGTTGATGATTATCTTGATTTTTGTGCAGAGACAGGAGATGAGCCTGATAAACCATTTTCAGGTAAACTACCTTTTCGTACCACACCAGAAAACCATCGCTTAATTTATCTTGCAGCAGCAAAAACGGGTAAAAGTATAAATTCTTGGATGGATGAAATACTTACACAAAAAGCTAAACAAATTACAGTTTAGTATTCTATCAGGAATAACATTTTTTACTTATTCTTAAGTGGCACAAGTCCCTTAGTTTAACTTCTTTCGTGTGACCACTATTATCATAACAATTGAAGTTTCTATCAAAAGATATATATATCAATTCTTTTATTGATTAAGATAAACATATGGATTTGTTATGAGTTTTGTTAAATCTGAAACGGTTTCATTTTCAAGTGATATTCGTAAGACACAATATTTTTGTGAGCCAAAAGATGACATTAAGCTACATGAACTTGCTGAGATTGTTCCGTATCTTATAAAATCATCAAAAAACTGGGAGTCGTACCAAAAAGGCGTGCCAATTTCTCGCGAGTTATTTGAAAATCTATCAGAACTAGCTCAACAACACTTTACTCCAAATGAAAATTAGTTAAAAATAAACTATTGATTTTCACAGAGAGCCGCCACTAAGGGCAAATTTGGCATAGCAATCGCCCTGAACAGGCTTTACCTGTGCCAAATTTGCTAGAGATCGCTTGATTGAGAGTTTATTGGTATACAATATATTTACACTTATTACACTTATTTCAAAAAATCAACATCGGCAATCTTTAAAATGTATATGTTGAAAGACCTACCAGATTCTGTCTTTGCACCTGAGCCAGACACTCTAACAGTACAACGCCTAGAGGCAATGCTAGAAAAAGCATATCCCAAGCTTGTCGGTCTGGACGGTGAAGAAATCATGTTGCCTGACTCCATATATCAAGCCCTTCGGCAAGTCATTCACATGATGGCATCGGGACAAGTTATATCGTTAGTTCCTTATAAATTGCATTTGAGTACGATTCAAGCCTCTGACTTGCTCAATGTTTCACGCCCTTATTTATATAAATTGTTAGATCAAGGCGATATCCCCTATATCAAAGTGGGTACGCATCGCCGCGTCCAGTTTCAAGACTTAATGCAGTACAAAAAAAAGAGAGATGCTCAGCGTCATCAAGCTTTGAGTGAGCTTACCGAACTTAGCCAAGAGTTGGGATTTTATACGCCAGAGGATGACCGTTTAACAGAGGCTATCTCACCAGCATAATGAGTTTGCAATCATCTCGATTTCCCGTTGTGCTTGACTCCTGTGTGCTTTATCCAATCTATTTGCGGGATACTTTACTTCGTGCTGCTGATGCTGGGCTGTATCCTGTGCATTGGTCACAGGAAATCTTAGACTGAGCGTTCCGAAACTTAGTAGCAAACCAGAAAATGTAGTTCCAGCAAGTAAATTGGCTAGAAGTGCAAATTAATCGGGCTTTCCCTGATGCGATGCTCAATGTGACCGATCGCTTAATTCCTTGTATGGATAACCATGAAGGCGATCGCCATGTTTTAGCGGCGGCTTTGATTGCCAAAGCTCATGTAATTGTCACCGAAAACCTAAAGCACTTTCCCGCAGTAGTTCTGAACCAATATCAAGTTGAAGCCCAAAGCGCCGATCAGTTTTTAACCTATCTACATGATTTATTCCCTCAAGAGATTAGGCAAGTTCTCCAGACTCAGGCAAGTGATTTGAAAAAGCCACCCATGTCGGTTACAGACTTACTCAATGTTTTAAAAACTTCTGAGCCAAATTTTATGAGCAGGTTTAACTAGGCGATCTCCTACAAGGTTATCGGAGAAAATATTTACTAGCACTTTCTCTATCCAGAGGCAATATGCTATGATTGCGAACCTATGCCTATAGATTTTACTAAGTATAAACCACATATTAACAACATAAATAGGTATAGGATGTAAACCGCAACCAGCTATAACAGCTACTGCCCTTACATTTCTGGGAGGAAACCAGATAAATTCAAAACAGGAACAAGGAAAAATTTAGTTATGGTCAATCGGACAAAAACTGCTACTACCACCAATGTCGGCTTCACACATGAAGACTTCGCGAAACTCTTAGATAAATACGACTATCACTTTAGCCCTGGTGATATCGTTGCAGGAACAGTATTTAGCATTGAGCCTAGGGGCGCACTTATTGACATTGGTGCAAAAACAGCAGCGTACATCCCCATTCAGGAGATGTCGATCAACCGAGTTGACCAGCCTGAAGAAGTTTTGCAAAACAATGAAACCCGTGAGTTTTTCATTCTCGCTGACGAAAACGAAGAGGGTCAATTAACCCTTTCAATTCGCCGCATCGAGTATATGAGAGCATGGGAGCGTGTACGTCAGTTGCAAGCAGAAGACGCAACTGTGCGGTCGCTTATTTTTGCTACCAATCGTGGTGGCGCTCTAGTCAGAATCGAAGGACTACGCGGATTTATCCCAGGTTCTCACATCAGCACCCGCAAGCCCAAGGAAGAATTGGTCGGCGAAGAATTGCCACTCAAGTTCTTGGAAGTGGATGAAGACCGCAACCGTCTCGTTCTCAGCCATCGCCGCGCCCTTGTTGAACGCAAGATGAACAAGCTCGAAGTTGGCGAAGTCGTCATCGGCGTAGTTCGCGGTATCAAGCCCTATGGTGCATTTATCGATATCGGTGGTGTCAGTGGATTGCTCCACATTTCCGAAATCTCCCACGAGCATATCGAAACTCCTCACAATGTCTTCAACGTCAATGATGAAGTGAAGGTCATGATTATTGACCTTGATGCTGAGCGCGGACGCATTTCCCTCTCCACAAAGCAACTCGAAGCTGAACCAGGAGATATGGTCAAAGATCCTCAACTGGTTTATGCCAAGGCTGAAGAGATGGCGGCAAAATATCGCGAACAGCTCAATGCGCCTCCTGCGGTATTGGAGATTCCATTGCCTCCAATCGATGAGGACTATGAAGTTCCTAGTGCTACTGAGGAGCCAGAAATCCCTGAAGAAGTTATTGTTGAAGTAGTAGAAGCTACGGCTGAAGCTTAGTTATCTACATTTCGACAAAAATAATATTTTCCACAAACAAGGTGAGATTTTCTTACCTTGTTTTATTTTTTAGAGTCGACAATCGTAACCTATAAGATTACAGTCATATCTATATTCAAACACTTAGTTAACTATTCTCTGAATCAGAGTTTTTAATGAATAAATCAGTCAATCGCACCTAGGAGTAACACAAATAATAACGATTAAAAGTTTCAAAAATAAACTGCTGGAAAAGTTGCTAAGTGGTGACATACAGGCAACTACCAAGGAACATAAGAAAATACGAAAAAGACTTGATGCTATAAGCTCAGCTTCAAAATTAGAAAATATTAGGTTGCCGGGATACGATTTACATGAACTAAAAGGAAACAAAAAAGGTATTTGGTCGATAAAAACAATTGGAAATTGGCGAATTACATTTAGGTTTTAAGATGGTCACGCTTATGAAGTAGATTACGAAGATTATCATAAAAAATAAAGATAAGGATATGATTAAAAATAACCATATCCTTGCTCCTAGAAGTGGCGTATATGTGACGCAAAGATGAGGTAAATAATATGAATAACTTATTAGAAAGTATAAAAGACAGGAAAATTAGACCTTCACATTCTGGCGAAATTATTCTGGATATTTTAGGAGATGTAGAAATTTCGTAAACTCAATTTGCCAAAATGTTAGGAGTATCTAGGCGAACTGTTAATCAAATAATTCAGGGTCATAGACCAATCACTGTGGATATGGCAATTAGGATTGGTAGAGCTTTGGGAAATAGTCCTGAGCTATGGCTGAATCTTCAGTAGAAGGTTGATCTTTGGGATGCTTTACAGAAGTATGAAGAAGAATATGAGAAGGTCTTAACGGTCGCTTAAATTCGATTAAGTCTTTACAAATTTTCTAATCGAGAAGGTACAGACAACAACCTTGTTCAATTTCAATAAATAGAGTAAACTAGAGGCTAAATGAAAGGGAGTAGCTAATTACTTTGATTACAAAGTAATTCCACTTGAGTCAACATGCTGTCTTAAACGACTGGTTCAAGTGACAAGTTTTATTTAGAGAAATCTAGATGCTTGGCAGCGAGACTTTCACTAAGTTCACACCTGATGTGAGCTTGGTGAGGTCTTGCGTATCTCTTCAAGCTCGATCAGGATCTTTTCAAAACCTGAAGGAGTTTGCCAGAGTGCTAACAGCTTTTACAGCAAGTTTATTGTTGATTACGATTTCGGAATTAGGCGATAAAACCTTTTTTATCGCTGTAATTTTGGCGATGCGTCATTCCCGCCGTACCGTGTTCTCGGCTGTTCTCACCGCTCTAGCAGCGATGACAATTCTTTCAGTTTTGTTGGGGCAGGCTGTATCACTATTACCTAAAATCTATATTCACTATGGTGAAATTGTCTTATTTCTACTATTCGGCATCAAATTAATTTACGATGCTTCCAAGATGTCAGCGAAATCAGAAGAAGCTGTAGTTCAAGGAGCCGTAGAAGTTGTAGAACTCCAAGATTCACCAAATTCTATTGCTAAATTGCCAATTGGTGGGGATTTTTTAGGTGCTGTGTTAACAAGCTTTCCTTGGTTAGGGGTTTGGACACAAGCTTTTTTAATGACGTTTGTGGCGGAATGGGGTGATCGCACTCAAATTAGTACGATCGCATTAGCTGCTGCCTATAATCCTTTTTTTGTAACCCTTGGCGCGATTTTAGGTCACGCTATTTGTACAGCGATCGCTGTGATAGGTGGTCGTCTGATCGCAGGTAGAATTTCGGAGCGAGTGATTACGGCAATCGGAGGAGTTTTATTTATCATTTTCGGTGTGACAGCATATTTGCAAGGAGCTTAAGTTAAATAATCAAAGCACTGGTCAGTTAATGAGGGACAAGTGCTGAAACGCTCATTTCATGCCGACAAAACGCACGAGGCTTAACGTCGCGAGAATAAAAAGTCCTTTAGATGCAATTTATGCTGCCTGTATCGTCCGCTTTCGCCCAATCATAATCACGACAATGACAGCACTCATCGGCTCATTACCGATTGCCCTTGGTAGTGGTGTTGGGGCTGAGGCTCGTCGTCCTCTTAGTATAGCGATCATGGGTGGTAGTGGCGATGGTCGATTAATTCGTAAGAGTACGACCTCTAATTAATATTTGAAAACAAGAACCTAAAACAGCGATCGCCAGTCTAAATAAAAACAATCAAGTTAGTCTCAGTGCGACTTACTTTACATCAGTACAACTTGCTTTATAGCAACAATCCTATGGATCACATCGTACAGAAAGCTCATTTCTTTAGACGGGCAGGCTTTGGGGCAACCCTCGACGAACTGCATAGCGATATTTCTCCTGAGATTTTGCTTTCAACATGGCTCAATGAATCGCCAGTAATCAATATCCCCGCACCCTTGCCCATAGTCAAAAAAGGTAAACAAGATCAATCGCGGGAAATGTGGCGCTGGTTATTAAAGCAAATGGTTAGCGCCAAGAATCCATTACATGAACGCATGGTTAACTTTTGGCGTGATCGCTTTGTCGTATCCATCCGCAAAATTGGGAGAGCACAGCTATTACTAGACTACGAAAGAAGGTTACGAACCTATGCAATGGGGGATTTTCAAGAATTGTTGATGCAAGTAACTACTAGCCCCGCTATGCTCAAATATTTAGACAATGATCAAAATCGAGCTGGGAAGATTAACGAAAACTATAGTCGAGAGGTTATGGAACTATTTACCCTTGGGCAGGGGCAATATACTGAAAAGGATATTCAAGAGGGGGCTAGGGCGCTGACGGGGTGGCAAGTTAAATTACGTCCTGAGATGGGCGTGGCGGATGTCACCTTTGTCAAGCGTCGCCATGATGACGGAGCCAAGAATTATTTAGGATATTCAGGCAAACTCAGCACCCAAGATGTGGTGGAAATTTTGGCTAATCATCCTAGCACCGCCAGAAAGTTAGCTGTCGATCTATGGAGTACTCTCGCCTATCGCAATCCCGAACCTGCGATCATCGATCGCCTTGCACAGGTATATAAACAGAACAATCGCAGTATTAAAGCTGTGGTTGCCGCAGTTTTTAATAGTCCTGAATTTTATAGCGCCAAAGCCTATCGTAGTCATCTCAAAACACCACTCTATTTTGTCTTGAGCAGTTTACGTCAATTACAAATTGAGGCAGATAGCGATCGCGTGCTTAGTGGTTTACGATCAATGGGACAAGTGCCGTACAATGCCCCATCGGTCAAAGGTTGGCAAGGGGATCAAGGCTGGTTGACTGCTCCTTCTTTATTAACGCGGATCAATGTCGCGCAGCAGTTTACTAAAGAGTACGGAGATGATGGGGGCTTCAAGTTTGATCTCGAGCGCTACAGTGCCAAAGATCTGGTCACAGTTCTATTAGATGGGAATAGCAATCGTCAATTTGAAGAACAATTTACAGGTTTATCAAAACGCGAAATTGCCGCTTTGATCCTATCTTCACCAATCTATCAACTGGCTTAATACCGAAGCAAAAAATGGCGTAGCCATTTTTTGCTTATAAAACCCTTACTAGGTTTGAGTTGTAGACATTTATCACTAAATCTAAAATTTAAATTTATGAATAGAAGAGATTTTCTTGCCTTAATGTCTAGCACGGCAGCTATGGCGATCCTTGCTCCTAGCAGCACGAATGCCGCCCAAAGTAGAGATAAAAAAACTCTGGTCGTAATCGAACTTGCAGGGGGGAATGATGGCTTAAATACGATCGTTCCTTATCAAGATGCTAATTACCGCAAATTGCGTCCCTCTATTGCGATTAAGGATGGAATTCCTATTTCTAAGCAGGCAGCCTTACACCCTGCTCTCAAAGACTTAAAACCCATTTTTGATAAAGGGCGTGTGGCGATCGTTCAAAATGTTAGCTATCCTAATCCCAATCTATCCCACTTTCGTTCCAAAGAAATCTGGCAAAGCGCTCGTCCTGAAGGGGTATCAGATACAGGGTGGTTAGCCCGATATCTCACTAATGTTCAATCCAAAACTGCAGATGCAATCTTTTTGGGTGAAGAATATCCTCTTGCTCTCACAGGAGATAGCGATCGCTATCTGCAACTATCTCCAAATCTGTCGGTGCAACAGCGTGGAAAGCTCGGTGAAGCAATGCGTGCAGTCTATAACACTCCTCAAGGCTCAGAGTTTGCAGAGCAAGTCCGTCTCTCAGTGCTAGAGAGTGAAGCTGCGATCAAGCAACTGACCAAAGATATTAATAAACGGGTTGACGATCATAGCTATCCCAAAACAGCGATCGGCAAACAATTTGCATTAGTTGCCCGTGCTCTCGAATCGCTACCCAAAGTAATCTATCTCACCATTGGCGGTTGGGATACCCATGCTGGACAGGTGCGTCGTCATCAGCAATTACTAGGCGATCTTGGTGCTGGTTTAGCTGCTCTCGATCGCGATATTCAAGCTCATAATATGCAAAAGAATGTCTTAGTCATGGTGCAAAGTGAGTTCGGTCGTCGTCCCGCGGAAAATGGTAATGGAGGAACCGATCACGGCACGGCTGCACCAGTGATTTTGTTAGGCAACGTTCGCGGTGGTTTGTATGGTGGTAGTCCTGCATTAGATAGTCTGGTTCAAGGCAATTTACCCATGCAAGTAGATTTTCGTAGAATCTATGCGGAAATTCTTAACCGTTGGGAAGGAGTTAATGCGGCAACGATTCTAGATCAAGATTTCCCTAAAATAGGGATTTTATAAGATTTAGAGTCGGAAAAGAGTAGTTAAGCAATTAGCGAAAAAGTAGCTTTTGATATACCTTCTTCTGGATCAGGTTGTAGTTGAAATCCTAGATGGCGACAGATGCTTTGCATTTTGTCATTGCTATTAAGCACATAACCAATGATCGCCTCTAAATGTTCTTCTTTACCAATTTCGATGAGTCTACTTAATAGTTCTGTCCCTAGTCCCTGATGTTGATAGCGATCGCAAACAATTAAGGCAAACTCTGCTTCCTTGGCTCCATGTAATTTACTGAGCCTTGCGACTCCTAAAATCTCATGTTCTGAAGTTTCAGGGTTTTTGTAGTCAGCAGCTAAGACCATTTCGCGATCGTAATCAATGAAGCAAATGCGAGTCAAACGTTCATGGGCAATACGTTTTGAGAGCTTTACTGTATGGGCATATCGCAGATACACACTTTCTTCTGATAGATTTTGATGGAATTCCACCATTAGTGGTTCGTCTTCGGGACGGATGGGGCGAATTGTGAGGCGATCGCCTTTGGGTGATTCCCATGACCGTGCATACTTAGTAGGGTAGGGACATATTGCAGGGATGGGGCGTTGGCTAATATCGGCGGATGTGTGCACTACCACTCGCGCATCAAGGGCAATCATACCTTCAGAAGAAACCATTAAGGGATTGATATCGATTTCGCGGATTTGCGATTGCTCAACAATTAGCAAACTAAAGCTGACGAGTAACTGTTCAAGTTTTGCCATATCGATCGCTTTTCTACCTCGGACTCCTTTCAAGGCTTTATAAATGCGAGTTTGTTCCATCATCCGCCGCGCAAGGGTGGTATTTAGAGGCGGTAAGGCAAGCGCCCGATCTTTAAATACTTCCACCAATTGACCACCCATACCAAAGAGCATAACCTCACCAAATTGAGGATCAAGGCTGCTACCTAAAATCAGTTCATAGCCTTCCATTTTCACCATTGGCTGCACCGTTACACCCAAAAATGCTTCAGGATCAATAGCACGAACTTTAGCAGCAATCGCCATAAAAGCACGACTTACGGCTTCTGCATCGCTTAGATTTAAGCGCACTCCACCGACATCGGTTTTGTGGGTAATTTTTTCGGAATGGAGTTTGAGAACGACGGGATAACCAAAGCGATCAGCAATTTCCACCGCTTCTAGATCACTAGTGGCGATTTCGGTTTTTACAGTGGGAATGCCATAGGCAGCAAGTAATTTTTTCGATTCGTATTCAGTTAATAAACTGCGATCATTTTTTGTGGCTTGCAAAAGAATTTGTTCAGCTAACTGGCGATCGGGCGCGTGTAAATCGGAATCTGCAGGCAAAGATGGAGTTTCATAGATACCATGGAGATTGTAACTATATCGCCACATATAGTTAAACAAGCGCACAGCCGTATCGGGATAAGGAAAGGTGGGAATATTAGCTTGATTGAGAATTTGGGTTCCTGCGGCGATTTCTGCGCCCCCCATCCAACTAGATAAAATCGGTTTACCTAGTTGACTATAGACCTTGAGCTTTTCGGCGGTTAGCGTGGGATTGGTCATCGCTTGTGGTGTCAAGATCACTAGCATCGCATCACTATTAAGATCATCGGCAACGACTTCTAAGGTTTGGGCATAGCGATCGCTACTAGCATCTCCCAAAATATCAATGGGATTGTGATGGCTCCATTGTGCAGGTAAGAATTGATTTAATTTTTGGATAGTCTCTGGTGCGAGTTCCGATAATTCACCACCACCACTAATGAGGGCATCTGTGGCGATCGCTCCAGGCCCTCCTGCATTAGTGACAATCGAGAGGCGATTTCCCTTAGGACGAGGTTGTTTAGCGAGAATTTCCGCCATATCGAATAGGTCAGAAATGGTATGTACTCGCAATACGCCACAGCGACGAAAGGCGGCATTTAATACTTCATCACTTCCCGTCAAAGCCCCTGTATGAGAAGCTGCTGCCTTTGCCGCCGCCTCAGTATGTCCAACTTTTAGAACAATAATCGGCTTATCCATCGCCACTTCACGGGCTGCTGATAAAAAGGCATGGGCATCACCAATGGATTCCATATATAAAACAATGCTATGGGTATGGGGATCATCACCCAGATATTCAATCAAATCACCCCAGCCTACATCTAGCATTGAGCCAATAGAAATGAACGCACTAAACCCTACATTTTCACCCAAGCTCCAATCCAAAATGGAAGTGCAGAGCGCTCCACTTTGACTAACAAAAGCAACGTTGCCTGCACGGGCGCTTGTACCTGCAAAGGTAGCATTTAAACCCGCAAGAGGATTCATTAAACCTAAGCAATTTGGACCAATAATTCGCATTCCCCCCTTACGCGCTTCCGCTAAAACTTCCAGCTCTAAAGCCGCTCCTTGTTCTCCAATTTCTTTGAAACCTGCTGAGATAATAATTGCCCCTTTTACTCCTGCTGCCACACATTCACGAATCACCTGTGGAACCGTTGGTGCAGGTGTAGCAACTATCGCCAGATCGACTACTTCAGGCACGCTAGCAATGTCAGCATAGGACTTAATCCCTAAGATGCTATGACGTTGAGGATTAACGGGAAAAACAGTACCACCAAAGGGACTGCGAATTAAGTTCCAAATTAATGTCCGCCCAACACTTCCTTCCCTTTCACTTGCCCCAATCACTGCAACGGAACGCGGATGAAAAATGTAATCAAGAGGATGACGCTGCTGCTTCCAAATATCATGGGCAGGATCGCTAGCATATACTTGATTAGTAAGAATTTTTTCCATACGAACCTCCTGATCTGAGACACCATTTTATATATGGTTATATATGGCGTAATAGTTTCTACATTAACTGATACGTCACACTTTTGGGGTTTTACGCAAAATCGCGTTAAAGTATTCGTACATCTAAATATTTAGTCTATTAGGATGACAAAGCTTATGTCTCGTTTACCTATCGCCTTAGCAACCGCCTTTAGCCGTCGCAACGCTCTTAAGATTATTAGCGGGCTTCGCAACTTCGATCGCGACTCTGTGAAAATGGTGGTGCAAGCAGCCGATCTCGGTGGTGCTACCTTTGTTGACATCGCGGCTGATGCTGAGCTAATTGCGATCGCTAAGGCTAATTGCTCTTTGCCTATTTGCGTATCCGCAGTTGAAGCGCACAAGCTCGCAGAAGCGGTTGCCAATGGTGCGGATCTCGTCGAAATCGGTAACTACGATGGATTCTACGCTCAAGGCCGTATTTTCTCTGCCGATGAAATCATTGCGCTCACAGCTGAAACCAGAGCCTTATTGCCCCATACCGCCATCTCGGTTACAGTTCCTCATACTTTGCCCCTTGATGAGCAAGTAACTCTCGCGGAAAAGCTCGAAGCCATCGGTGCAGACATCATCCAAACTGAAGGTGGTACAAGCTCGGCTCCAACCCATGCAGGTGTTCTTGGTGCGATCGAAAAGGCTTCGCCCACCCTGGCTGCGGCTCATGCAATTAGCCGCGCCGTTTCCATTCCTGTAATGTGCGCTTCTGGTTTGAGCAATATCACGGCTCCCATGGCGATCGCTGCTGGCGCATCATGCGTTGGTGTTGGTTCCGCAGTTAACCAATTGAATGATGTGGTTGCGATGATTGCGACCGTTCGCGCTCTTAGCGAATCATTGAGCGAATCAATTAATAGCAATGTTAATTCTAAGACTAGCGTTTAATTAACCTAGCTAAGGGATTTGCTATTAATTAAAGTACCAGAGGCTTCGACTTCGCTCAGCCAACTT
>CALRWX020000022.1:0-43390 GCA_943371975.1 Pseudanabaena sp. UWO311
TGCGGGTGTAGCACTTTCATCAGCCATTCATAACAGGCTTGATCATCTAACAGTTCAGTTAAGGGAAACTTGATCATGTTTATGTCTGTTGTTGCGTCAAAACTTTTTTCCTGTTTTACCATTTCACCTATTTACCCCCATGAGCGTAAATTTTTCATTGCTTGATTTAGATGATTAACTTTGAACATGAGTTTCTCAAATTCCTCAAAGGTAAGGGATTGGGGACCATCGGATAAGGCTTTCTTGGGATTAGGATGCACCTCTACCATCAGAGAATCTACACCCGCCGTGATCGCTGCCAAGCTCATGGATGGCACAAATTCCGCCCAACCCGTGCCATGACTAGGATCGATCATGATTGGTAAGTGAGTTAACTTCCGCAATACAGGAATTGCGGATAGATCTAAAGTATTGCGCGTATATTCGCGATCGAAAGTACGAATACCACGTTCACAAAGAATAACATTGGGATTTCCTTCCGCGAGAATATATTCCGCTGCCATCAACCAATCGTCAATCGTCGCCGCCAATCCTCGCTTCAACAAAATCGGTTTATTCTGTTTACCAACTTGCTTAAGCAAAGAGAAATTCTGCATATTTCTCGCACCAATTTGCAGTACATCAGCAACTTCAGCAATTCGATCAATATCACCAGTATCCATTACTTCTGTGATAATTCCTAAGCCACTAGCATCCCTTGCTGCTGCTAATAGAGACAGAGCGCTCTCGCCATGCCCTTGAAAGGCATAGGGAGAAGTGCGCGGTTTATAGGCTCCACCCCGCAAAAACTGTGCGCCTGCCGCTTTCACTCGCAACGCCGTTTCCACAATCATTTCTTCATTCTCTACAGAACACGGACCCGCTACGATCGCTAAGGGCTGATTTTCACCGATCGCAATATCACCATTGGGCGTAGGCACAATGATCACGCTAGATTCTTGCTGGCGATATTCACGACTGGCGCGTTTAAAGGGGCGTTCCACTCGCAAGACTGTCTCAATCCAAGGACTGAGTTCTTCGATGCGATGCCGATCCAGATCAGCCGTCTCACCCACCAGCCCCAAAATCACTTTGTGTTTTCCCACAATTTTCTCAGGAGATAATCCCCAACTAGATAGTTCATCGCATATCCGCTCAATTTCTGGTGCGGGTGTTCCAATCTTGGTTACTACGATCACGGCTAGTCTCCTTAATCTATGAAACTGGTAAGTTACAGCAATCAATGATTGCTTGTGCCTATTTTATAGCAAATCCAAATAAAGGTCGGCGGCGCTTCGCGCCGCCGACCTTTATTTGGATTTGTAAAACTTGCATTGCTATACAATTGCTGTATGGACTTAGATCACATTCTCAGTAATCGTTATTGCATTCAGACAGCCCTTGGCAGCGAACAAATAGGCGCGATCGCTGTATCCATTTATCTCGCTGAAAATTTAGAAATTCCTGCTATTCCAAAACCTCTATGCGTGATTTATTACTGGCAAGTTGCAGAAAAGAATGAGATCGATCCTGAAGCAATCGCCACGAAACTTTATGAAATCGGACAGAGTTATACCCTTGCTCCTAAAGTTCAAGCTTTTTTTAAAGAAGAAGATTATTATTGTCTCGTGCGTGAATATTTGGAAGGTTACGCATATTTAGACGAGTTTCAGCGCATTGTAAAGGATGATCTTATCGCAAAGGCAACTATAGATGCCCCACCAAATAACTCATCACAAGATTCAGGAATTTCCACTATTAAGGCTTTAGCGATCGCTCAATCCATCGTCATATCTTTAACTCAAATACCAATCAAACTAAATCGTCGGCAATTGCTAACCCACGGAGGTTCAGCGATCGCGGGTTTTGCTTTGGCTCTAATTATTGTAGGTAAGCCTAAACCTCAGCATAAACCGATTGTAATTGTCGAATCTCCACAAATTCCTGAACCACCACGAGATCCAATTACAAGAAAAGATAAAGCCTTTCGTGATGATCTTGGGAATGGTATTTATCTGGAAATGGTGCAGATTCCATCAGGAAAATTTATGCTGGGTTCACCAACTAATGAGATAGGGAGAAAAGATAATGAATCGCCACTAGTGGAGATAACTATCTCTAATTTTTACATGGCTAAATTTGTAGTTACTCAAGAACAATGGTTCGCAATTATGGGCAGTAACCCTGCTAAATTTCGCGAAAGCTTACAAGCTCCCGTAGAAAATATTTCTTGGCTGGAAGCTCAGAATTTTTGTCGTCGCTTAGCCATGCGATCGCCCTATAACTATCGTTACCGTTTACCTAGTGAAACAGAATGGGAATATGCCTGCCGCGCTGGTACAAATACGGCTTACCATTTTGGAGATCGCTCTAGTCAACTTAATGATTACGCATGGTTTACTGATAATTCCAATAAGCGATCGCAACCTGTCGGACAGAAAGTCCCTAATCCTTGGGGATTATATGAAATGCATGGCGGCATTTGGGAATGGTGCGAGGATGCTTGGCATGATAATTTTAGCGGCGTTCCTGCGGATGGTAAGCCTTGGCTTGATGAGAACGCATTGCGCCGAGTACGCAAAGGTGGCTCTTGGAGCAATGAGGCGAGATTATGTCGTTCTGCAAGTCGTGAATGGCATTGGCAAGGCGATCGCTACAACGATATTGGCTTACGCATAGTAATTTCAGCATAAATCATTGAAGAGAGTTGCCGCACAAAGTGCGGTAACTCTCTTCAATGATTTGAATCGGTGTAATGTATCGTAATATTAAGCTTACAGCCGTTTAATGCCAATTATGAAAGCCAGTCAATCTGCTGATCCAATTGATCGCCAAATTTCTAAAAATCTCATTCTTGAAGCCCGTCACATTGTGGCGGGATATGTGGAAGGTGTTGATATTTTGCAAGGCGCAAACTTATCTGTTTATGAGGGCGAACTTGTTACAGTGATTGGCTCTAATGGGGCAGGCAAGTCCACCTTGGCAAAAGCTATATTTGGTCTAGTGCCAGTGCGATCGGGGGAGATATTATTTGGCGATCGCAACTTAGTTGGACTGAAGCCAGAACAAATCGTAAGACTGGGGATTAGCTATGTGCCGCAAATTGCCAATGTATTTCCATCGCTGAGCATTTCCGACAATCTGGATATGGGAGCCTATACCAGTGATGGCAATATTAAGGAGCTCAAAGACAAAATTTATGAAACTTTCCCCGTGTTAGCTAAGCGTCGAAATCAAATAGCAGGGACGCTTTCAGGTGGTGAACGCCAAATGCTCGCTATGGGTCGAGCAATGATGCTAGAGCCAAAATTATTGATTTTAGACGAGCCTTCGGCGGCATTATCACCAATTTTGGTACAGGATATTTTTAATTTGATTCAAACTATTAATCAGGTGGGGACATCGGTTATTTTGGTAGAACAGAATGCACGGAAAGCTCTAGTGATCGCTGATCGAGGTTATGTGATGCATCTCGGTAAAGATAAATTTACGGGCAAAGGATATGGTTTACTAAATGACCCTGAAGTTGCCGAATTATATTTGGGCATGGGAAACTTCGGGAAATCGACATCTCCATAGAATGACTCTGAGAATACAGAGTGAGCGTCAATATTCTCGATAAACTATTAGAAGTAATACCAAAACTAAAAATGGCTGCGCCATTTTTAGTTTTGAAAAATCTTACTAGGTTTATTTTTTAATTAACGAAAGTGTGACCACACTTTCGTTAATTGTTATAACTCTGAATAACAAGGCTTTTTGTAGAGGAATTTAATGGCGGTGACAGAGGTAAAGCTTTCGCTTGATGAACTAAACCTAGTTCAAGAAGGTCTGCTAGAGCTAGGTTTATACGATGGCCAAGTGGATGGCATTTATGGCAAATTAACTGAGGCAGCATTGGTACAGTTTACCAATGCTCTCAGTATCGACACAATTTTAGATGCTAACTCCCAAGCAATTACCAATAACCTATTACAAATTCCTGCATTAGTTAGGCATGTACTAGATATTTTGGGTAACGGCGATCGCCTCTTACAAAAATTCACCAGTTCCCAGCGTATTTTTATAAATATGGGACAGGCAGACTCCAATCACCTCGGCTTTCTTGATCGCGGTGTGAATGGTTGCATTGCAGGATCGATGAAAAGCTTACCTAATCGTAACTTTTCCGCATCGCCATTGTTAAGTCATCTTCCCACTTATCCCACCCGCTTATCTAGTTTGCCTGATGGGGTGAATGTGGTTTCCTATGGTGAGATTGCCATGTTAGCAGGTACACAAATTCGGGTACGCTTTAGTCCCTATCCTGACCTTGGTAAAATTCCTAACATCGAAAATATTGGTTTGGAGTTTCTCCATGAAAGCATTCAAGAAGCCTGCATCTGCATCGGGACTGTGGTGAATGGACAAATATTGTCCCGATGGATTGGTCGTAACCCTTTGGATAATGTTCAGTTTTGGAGTTCTACTAAAATTTTGCCTCTGTTATATACCATTTGCAAAGCAAATGAAGTAGAACCCAATCAGGCGATCGCAAGCTGTGTGATTGCTGATAATAAGGCGAAGAATCAACAACCTCGGACATTTTCGGAGATGGCTCATCGCATTTGTAATTATGATGAAGCTGATGGCATGACCTCGAATGCCTTAGCCGCAATGTTCAAGCAATTTGCCACACCATCAGAATTAGAAAATTGGCTCAAGGGAATTACGGGCAATCAAAATCTATCTTTTCAAGGACGCTATGGCGAAAAGCCCTATATTGAGAGACCAATTTTGTTAGATACAACAGGGCGAAATGTGATTGATTCGTCAAAAGAGCCGCATCGTGGTGATAATTTGATTTCTGCCTACGATCTAACCCGTATTATTTCCCAAATTGCATGGCATCGTCATATTCCTCCCACCAATCGTTTACCTGCGGCTCAATGGCATAGCCTTAGTAATTTGATTAATGCGATGGGACAAGATACGGCAAGGTATGTGGATGCGGCGATCGCAGCTTTAGGATTGCAATATTTCATCGGTGATCCTGTGGTGATCTCCAAAATGGGATTTGGCTATAGCGATCAACGTAAGCGATCGGAACTAACCTATACAGCATGCATTCAATTTGTCGATCACCTCGCAACATCTCACGAGCAGTCATTACCAAAACTTCGTTCTGTTAATATGACTTTACGGGCCGCCCTCAGTTTTAAATCTCCTAATCGCGAGGCCTTAGAGATTGATTCTATAATGGCTGCTACAGTAACCGAAATTTTGCGTAGGATTGTAACCGAAGAGCTAATTTAAGTACCTCGGCATAGTTAAAAAACAGATCTCAAACCCGTGGTACACTCGCAGCGTGCGCCACAGGTTTGATGGTTATATATTGAATTAAGCCTACTAGAAAAGTTGACAATCTCGGCACTGAAGTGAAGCGAATTCTTGGACTCACTATTGCCTGTAGGACTTGTCCTAGCATGGTCTTACTTAGTGATACCTAGTCTTGCAGTTAGTTTCTCAAGGGTGAATTTCCGTATGCCCTACGGTATGTAATGTATTCTAATACAAAGGCTTGCTGGAAGCACGGGGTTTTAAACCCATTTTTTCGATGAAATTAATTTCAGTAAGGTTTTTGATTTGGACATAGACAAAATCAAAACTGCTATATCCCAAATTTGCTGATAGTGCGAAACTGGAACACACACAATGCAAAAACAACCTAGTTTATCTGCTGTAGGTCTTTGGTGGCGTTGGGTACTTTCAACCTTTGTTGGTGCTGCCATCGGTAACATTCTAGGAATTGCTACCTGCCTTGCGGGAGTCTATCACCTCAGCGATCACCTAATTGATCTCAGTATTTGTCACACAGGTTTTGGAAATCTGACTTGCTCCATTGCCACTGGTATTGTCTGCGGGGCGATCGTCGTTGGTGCATTGGTAGGCTTAATGCAATATCTGGTTTTGCGGCGTTTTCTCAAATCGCCTGCATGGTGGATTTTAGCTAGTACTTTTGGATGGACTTGGATTGGCTTTGCGGCAACTAGCCTAGCGTATACTCCTCAATTTGGTTTTGTGATGAATACCGATGGTTCATTTGACGAAAGTAATATCATTGCTCGCCTTCCTATTTTAGCTACTAGTTCTCTATGGTTAATTTTTGCGGGATTCTTATTAGGTCTATTGCAGTGGCTGATCCTTTGGAATGGTACAGGTGAAAAAATTCTGAAACGACGACTGTTACTATGGGTTGTCGTAAATGTCGTTTTGGTAACTCTAAGCGCGATCGTAATTATAGTGATTTTTCATGGTAGTAGCAGTTTGAGAGGGATTTTATGGTTTTTCCTAGGATTTACGCCTTTTTATGCCGCGATTACAGGAGCAACCCTCGTCAAAATGCGCTTACACAAACTATCTAAAGTACAGGAAGTCTTACCCTCTGTTACTTTAAATAATGAAAGTTTAAATAATGAAAGTTCAGAATTATTGTAATTTAGAGAGTTAATGTCAAATTTACCCCCTGAAATTTTTTCCTTGCGATCGCAACTTACTGAGGCAACCTCGATCGCCCTTGCTGACCAGATCCAATTTTGTCTAGTCTCGACCTCATTTACAAGTGAAGTTATTTTGACGAGCTATGTTTATGATGGGATACCTCAAGAAAAACAAGCACCTATTTTGCTCTTACATGGTTTTGATAGTTCCCTATTTGAGTTTCGCCGACTGCTACCCGAACTTGCGACTTCGCGCCAAGTATTTGCTATGGATTTATTTGGCTTTGGTTTAACTGAGCGCCTTGTTGGTGGTCAAGTCAGCCCAGCAACTATCAAAGATCATCTCTACTATTTCTGGAAAACAGCGATCGCGAAGCCGATCATTCTCGTGGGTGCTTCAATGGGTGGGGCAGCAGCGATCGATTTTGCTCTTACCTATCCTAGTGTAGTTAAGAAACTAATTCTCATCGGTAGTGCAGGAATGCGAAAGGGAGCATCGGCGGGTAAGTTTTTGATTCCGCCGTTAGATCGGATGGCGACAGACTTTCTACGCAGTCCCAAAGTTCGCCGCGAAGTTAGCCTCAAAGCCTATGCCGACCATAGTTTTGTGACCACTGATGCCGAAGTCTGTGCCTCACTGCATTTAGCGATGCCTCGTTGGAGTGAATCACTAATTTCATTTACTAAAACTGGCGGCTATGGTTCCTTTGCTGAGCAATTAGCATATTTACAGCAAGAAACCTTGATTCTTTGGGGCGATCGTGATCGCATTCTCGGCACAAAAGATGCTGCTAAGTTCCAATCAATTATTCCCAATAATAAACTCATCTGGATTGAGAATAGCGGTCATGTTCCTCATTTAGAACGTCCTAGTATTACCTCCCAAGCAATCCTGAATTTTGTAGAACAAGGGGCTTAAGCCCCTTGCCTATCGCTCATTAAACAAAGTAAATACATGAACAATCAACCCCAAGTCAGCATCATCATGGGTAGTGATTCCGATCTGCCCACCATGCAAGGCGCAATCTCAATCTGCCAACAATTTAAGATTCCCCACGAAGTCGCCTTTATCTCCGCACACCGTACACCAGAACGTATGGTGGAATTTGCGAAGACCGCCCATACTCGCGGTATTCGCGTAATCATCGCAGGGGCAGGTGGAGCCGCCCATTTACCGGGGATGGTGGCGGCGTTATCGCCTTTGCCTGTAATTGGTGTACCAGTTTCCACTCGACAACTTAGCGGAGTAGATTCTCTTTATTCCATCGTTCAGATGCCCAAGGGAATTCCTGTGGCAACGGTAGCGATCGGGAATGCTGATAATGCGGGACTATTAGCGGTACAAATCCTTGCTAGCAACAATTATGAGCTTCTTGAACAGGTGATTGCCTATCGCACATCACTGAAAGATATGGTGTTAGAAAAGCAAGAAAAATTAGAGCTATTGGGTAGCGAAAAATATTTGCAGCAAATGTAATGGATAAAAATTGGCTTCAACTTTTGGAAGGAATCCCATTTTTGATTCTATACCTCATCTTCTCCGCCAAGACAGAAATGGGAACTAAGTTATTTATGAACCTATTTACAAATCAAAGTATTGATCGCTTAGCAGAAATTATCAACGTTTTGCAAATTTCAGACAAACTAGCCACAGCAGGACAGCCAAATATCAAGCAGTTTCGAGCAGTTGCTGATGCTGGTTATGAAACGGTAATTAATTTGGCGCTACCGACTTCTGAGGGGGCGATCGCCCATGAAGCACAACTAGTTCAATCCTTGGGTATGGAATATATTGCTATTCCTGTGATTTGGGAGAATCCCACTACGGCAGATTTAGACAAATTCCTGCAAGCGATGGAAAAAAGAACAAGTCAAAAAATCTTTGTCCATTGTGCCAAAAATATGCGCGTTTCTGCCTTTGTCTATCTCTATCGCCGCTTGCACTTAAATTGCAATAATGAACAGGCGATCGCAGATTTACATAAAATTTGGCAGCCCAATGAGACTTGGCAAAGTTTCATTGACACGAAATTCACTTAAGCTTGAGTGAGTTTTGTGTCAACTGGGATCGCAGCGTATTTCAATCAGAAATCCATCAGGGTCATAAAAATAAATACCTCTACCTGTGGGGCGGTTGACAGGCTCGCCTTCAATTGGGACTTGATGCGATCGCAATACCTCCACTGATTGCTCAAAAAACTCAGGGGCAATATTAAAAGCTAGATGATTAGCGTGAGTAAATTGTTGCTGCGAACCGGGATCGGGTGGCGTAAGTTCTGGTTCCCAAAATAGATCGAGAATTGTACCGTCGGGAGTACTAAAATTTACTACTTTGCCTGCGGACACTAAATCGATTAGAGTACTTGGGACTGCATCAACTCACTGGTGATGCAGTCCCAAAATATTTCCGTAAAAAGCACAGGAAGCCTTCATGTCGCGCATGTTCAAAGCAATGTGATGTACTCGTCGTAAAGCTCCATTAGCGATCGCTGGTCTGGTTGAGAAGATTGTAGGTTGGATGACATAGGATTAGTTTTACGGCGCGAAGTTTACAAATTTAGATAGAAGTCTTTAACTAGTGCAATGTAATCTTCTGTATAAATATGTTTGCTTTCCTCAATTGTAAGGCTAGTTTCTCGAAAAAGAAATTGAGTCTTGCTAAATTCTAAGGCAATCCGCTTAATGGAACCTTGAGGTGTTGGTTTAATATTGACTTGGCGATCGCACCACAAATCAAATTCCCTAGCTTTGCTCAGAAACTTATGGGCTAAATCAGTCGGATAAATTACTGCTAAATGTCCATCGGGTTTAAGCAATTGATTCGCGATTTCTAAAATATCAGTTTGCAACAGACTATCACTATGTCTTGCTAAGGTTCGCGATGCTTGCGATGCTTTGTAGGCATTTTCAAAAAAGGGCGGATTTGAAATAATTAGATCGTATTGCTGTGAGCAATTTATGGCAAAGTTCTGAATACTGGAATGATAAGTTTGGATGCGGTCACCCCAAGGCGACTTTTGAATATTATCTGTCGCCTGTTGATAAGCTTCATCATCAATTTCAACAGCAACAATTGTTGTATGCAGAGAAGTTTGTGATCGCTGAGCTAATATCAAAGCTAATAATCCAGTCCCCGTCCCAATATCTAGGATTTGAGCATTCTCAGTCAAATTCACCCATGCGCCTAGCAAAATACCATCCGTCCCGACTTTCATCGCGCATTTATCTTGCCAGATCGTAAATTGCTTAAATTGGAAAGAATGATTCCGCATTTCCATCAACAGATATTAGGATGTTCGGCTCAAAGTGCCGAACATCGCGATACACACCGCTATAACAGCGATCGCATTTGTTTAGAGATAATATCAGGATGCTCGGCTTTCATAATCGCACGAACTACAGCAACCCGCTTTGCACCTGCGGCGATCGCATCCTCTAATGTATGTTCATCAATGCCACCGATCGCAAACCAAGGAATCTGGATATTTTGCGCCGCATAATTAACATATTCAAGCCCTGAGGCGGCTTTGTTGGGTTTAGTGGGCGTAGCATGAACAGGGCCAACCCCAACGTAATCGACTTGATTATGGAGAGCGATTTCTAATTCTTGAGGATTAGTAGTAGATTGTCCAATGATATATTGCGAAGCATCACCACCATTAGCACTCAGAATTTGACGCACCGCCGCAACAGGTAAATCCGTCTGCCCCACATGAATTCCATCGGCTCCCACCGCGATCGCAATATCAACGCGATCGTTCACCAAAAATAGCGCACCATATTTATGACAAATATCACAAAGCTGCTGGGCGATCGCTAATCTAGTTCCATCTTCGCCATCTTTTTGGCGATATTGCACAATCTGCACACCACCTTGTAGCGCTGAATCCACCACCGAGACAATATTATCTACGGGCATAGTTACCAAATATAAACTTGCGTCATGTAACTTTTGGCGGCGAATCTGTCCAATATTCTTTGCTTCATGACTTAGTAATTGGCTCTCCAATGTATAGACCTGATAGCGCATTTGTTTCATCGCTGCCCCTAAATTAGGATCAACAATTTTGCCATATTCCTCTAAAACCCTCAGAGCTTCTTGCAGCCTTCCCATATTTGCTCTTAAAACTGCTTGCACATCCACACGACTGATTTCATTAGCATGGCTTAGCCCTGTGGCAGGGTCATCAGGAGTGTTACGAGCGTGGCGAAATTCCTCTTTATGCCATTGACCGAGGGTTTGGCGCATCTGTTTGCAGCGATCGCATAGGTGTCGATTTTCCAGCCCAAATCGGCACCATTCTTCAATGGTGCGGAGAGCTTCACGGGCGCGATCGAGGTTAGCATCAAGGATGCGATAGATGATTTGTTGAGACATGGGAAAAGTTAACAATAAATTAAATGAGATAAGCGTGCTCCGCACGCTTATCTCATTTTAAAAATCAAAATCGAAGGCAGGTTCGGCGCGTAACTTACCTAAGCCTAACTCCTTATCATCCATTAGATTGATTTCGTAATAACCTAAGATGTGCTGAGGAGCAGGATTACCGCGTGATGCTCCTGTAATTCCCATCGCAATAATTACGCAGATTTTCCCTTTCGTCTGTTTAGCCCGTTGTTGCCAACGCTTGTGATGCTCACTATTGAGGGCTTTTTTATCAAACTCGCCAAAGAGATGGAGATCATCATTTTCCATCACTATTAAGCCCAACTTACAGGTATTGCCAAAGATATCTTCAGCAGAATTGAAACATAAAGCTTTAATACCTCCAAAGTTATTAATTCTTTCAATTAATTCCAAAGCTTTTGGGCGTGAAGTTTGAATCATCAAGCCTGACAAGCCTTCACTTTTTTGGGTGATAGCCTTGGGCATCTTATCACCGAGTTGTTGATAGATCTTGGCACTATGTAAAAATTCCACCTGCTCCCAAGGGATTGTCATCATATGGATCAGGGCATTTTCCGGCAAGAGATCCTCATTGATTAGTGGGGAATCGTCATCTTCTTCGTTTTCATCAACGATGTTATGCAACTCATCAGATAATTCAGGCATTGTTTTGACAACAATCTTGATACTTTCTTCCACATCACCATCAAGGCTAGGGGCATATATATCGTAAGTACCCGTCAGATCGCTAAAGTTAGATTTGATGCGATCGCCATATTGCTCCCAGAATTTATTGAGGGCTTCAAGTGCAACCGTAAGGCCGATCGCCTCCTCATCATATAAGTATGGTCTACCACCTTCTAAGGGATGCAACGTCCCATAGATTGGCTTTATGGGTGCTTTTACCACAGGCAAAGTGCGTAATTTTCCACGAAAAGGAAATGGTGGCAAGTCATCTTCCATCTCCAGTTCAGGGGTTTCAAACAAATTAAACAAACAATCTTGATGTAAAAATGTCTCTTCGATTTCATCTTCGGAATTGCCTGAAACAATCCGATGCCGAAACTTGACGAGAGAATCTTCGGTACGATAAAAAATTACCCCTTGCTCTAGTCCCATTTTTCCCATCACAATCGCATAGAGCGTTTCTAAATCCCATTGTTCGAGTTGAATAGAAATCACCTGATGATCCCAGAGTGAATTCCAAGGTGCATTGCGCCATAGCTGCTCAGATTGTCTATGTAAAGCTGCGGCAAAGCGTTCTGGGACAACAGGTGGATTTGCGGTAAAGCTTTCTAAAATATGGGAAAAAATCTCGTCGATTAAGGGCAATCGCTCAATATATTCGACGGAAATACCTAAATCTTGTAGTACCCCACGCAAATAAAATTGAAGTTCGCGATCGCATACCAAAATCTTTTGGGGCAAAGATGGCTGGGCTGGGCTTTGGGGATGTTCGATGGCTTGCAACAAGGCGCGGACAAAAGCCTCTTGCCCAACAGCTGAGTCAACTACATCCATCGCCCGTACCATTCCCATCGAGCCATCTACCCACAAAATGCAATGGGGCTTAGACTCTTCATCTTGGGCGTGAAGCGAAATAATATTAGAAGAGTCCTGTGGTTGGCGAATCTTAGCTGGTAAAGCGCGGCGATCGCCTTCCCAAACCGCAGATGACTGCTTGAGTTTTTGGAGGCGGCGAAGAGTGGATCGGTTTAGCGTGGTCATCGAAAATTTTCTCTAGATTAGCCACTCTTAGGGAATTTGTAAGAGTGCATTGATCGATTTAACTACGATATGGCAGAAAATTGCTAGATTTAAGACTAGAAATTATACCTGACTAATTATCTAGCTAAATGGCTAGATAATTAGTCAGGTATAATTAAATCCCAGATCTAGAAATTTTGGAGTATGCTGCCCGTGTGTCAAAGGTTTTAGGGCTTTTCACATTTATTGCACCTAGCTACTTAGCACAATGTCATAACTGGGGATTGAGATACAATCTTAATAGGTAATTCTTACAGCCGTCGGCATAATTACTAAATATTTTCAATTATCCAACTTAAACTACAATTCTGCACTTATGGATGAGCTAAAACCGATTCTCAATGAGTTCTTAGGACAACCCGTTGCTTTTGTGGGTGGACTCGTTTCAGGCTTTCTTAAGCTCGATCTTCAACAAGATCCGTTAAAGAGTTGGCTAGAAAAGCAAGGAGCAACACCCACTACAGTGTCCTCTAGTAGCAACAATGGCAAAAGTGATGGACCTCAATCGATTTCAATTGACTAAAGCCTAAATATTAAAATTACAGCGCAAAGTACTACCTTGCAGTCCCTTGTAATAAAAAATAAATTTTAAGGCTCGCTTAGCGAGCCTTAAAATTTATGTGGTTTTATCATTTACAAATACAGCTTATGTGGTTTCCCTATCTATTGCTTACGATCGCCTATCTTTTAGGTTCTTTCCCGACGGGTTATTTGGTGGGAAGGATTGCGGGCATCGATATTCGTGAGCATGGCTCAGGCTCTACAGGGGCAACGAATGTCTGGCGCAATGTCGGCAAGTTTGCGGGAATTAGTGTATTTATGACAGATTTTGCGAAGGGCGCGATCTCGATTTATGTGATGCAGCAAGCTAACTGGTTAATCTCAAATTTGGGACTTACCCCAAATATCGCGAACGATCATCTTTCCCTATTTGTGATTGGGGCAGGAATGCTGGCACTCATTGGTCATAGTCGCCCCGTTTGGCTGGGATTTAAGGGTGGTAAGTCGGTGGCAACGGGGGTAGGAATTTTATTTGTTTTGAATTGGATTGCTGCGATCGCCGCATTTAGTGTTTGGTTAGCGACCATGGCAATTTGGCGGACTGTTTCCATTAGCTCCATAGCGGCGGCTACTGCTGCACCAGTTTTGATGTGGACTTTGCAAGGAAATGCAATTTATTCGAGTTTTGTCACCGTAGGCTGCATTTTTGTGATTTGGTTGCATCGTTCTAATATCGAACGCATTCTCAACGGTACTGAGTTCAGCTTTAAATCAGGCTCGCAATAGAAAAAGAGAAAAAAGGTTAGATAATCTCCAAATTCTTATCGCTTAGGCTAATGCTATAGCCACTTGTATTAGGACAAATCAAAACCCAAATAACGTGGGGCGAAACTTTGCGCCGCCCCACGTTATTTGGGTTTTATGTCCTAACAAGACTGACTACGGCTATATATCTAAATATTTAGGGCAGAGCATTCTGAAAGCAAGATGATCTAAAATTTTAGAAATTTCTATAGGAACGCTCTGCCCCTATCAAACTTTAACTGGGTTTAATTAACTCTGGTTTTTTCTGGTTTTACGCTCCAAAATCTCTTTCAGAACTAGGGTCACTACGGCTAAAAGAGCCAAAAGCACAGCAGCGGAATAGGCTACTTCAGTTTCATATTGTTTGTAAGACTGTTCGACAAATAGCGGTAAACTTTGGGTTTTGCTGGCAATATTTCCCGAAACTACCGATACAGCGCCAAATTCACCCATCGCTCTAGCGTTGGTTAATACCAAACCATAGAGCAGTCCCCATCGGATATTGGGAACGACAACCTTCCAGAAAATTTGCCAGTCACTTGCGCCAAGGGTACGAGCTGCCTCTTCTTGATCGGTTCCCATTTCATCTAAAATGGGAATTACTTCACGGGCAATGAAGGGCATACTTACAAAGATGGTGGCGAACAACATGCCAGGAAAAGCAAAGATAATCTTGATGTCATTTGCTTCGAGGTAGGAGCCGAACCAACCCAGTCTGCCGTATAACAAAACAATCATTAAACCTGCAACCACAGGTGAGATCGAAAATGGCAGGTCGATAATGCTCAGCAATAAAGCCTTTCCTGGGAATTTATTGCGGGCGATCGCCCAAGCTGCACTGAGTCCAAAAATTGTATTTAGAGGCAACGCAATTACGGCTAAACCTAAAGTAAGTTGGATCGCACTTTGGAAGTCAGGACGTTGCATCGCCTCCCATATTGGGCTTAAGCCTTTGCTAAATGCAGTGATAAACACATTTGCCGCAGGGAGCAGGAGGACTAATCCAAGGTAAAGAAAGGCGATCGCAATTAGAATTGCAGGAGCAAAGCTTTTCTTTTCTTTTCTTTGGATTGGTTCAGGCGAGCTTTCTTGGCGATCGCCAATAGAGTTATTTAAAGAACTATCAAGATCAGCCATAACGCTTGCTCCATGCTTGTAAAAGGTTAATTGCAAGTAAACTCATAAAGGAAATGCCCAACATCACAGTACCAATCACGGTTGCGGCTACATAGTCATATCTTTCTAGGCTTTGGAAAATCAAAACGGGAGTAATTAAATCCTTAAAGGGAGTATTTGAAGCAATAATTACGGTCGAACCATACTCACCGACAGCACGAGAAAAGCCAAGCGCCACACCTGTGAGAATTGAAGGGGTAAGTGGTGGTAAAACAATCTGTATAAAGGTTTGAAATTTAGAAGCACCCAATGACCATGCAGCTTCTTCCATTTCTTTTTCTAGGTCTGTAAGTACGGGTTGGACGGTTCTTACGATGAAAGGTAATGAGATAAACACCATAGCAATCCAAACACCAAGGCGAGTGAAAGAAATTTTGAATCCCAATGGCGCAAATAAGGAACCAATCCAACCTTTTTCACTATAGACGGTAGCTAGGGTCAAACCTGCAACCGCCGTTGGCAGAGCAAAGGGCAAATCAACCACGCCTTCTAGAAATCTTTTGCCGAAAAAGTTGTAACGGACGATCACCCAAGCAATGAGGGTTCCGAACACACCATTGACGGCGGCGGCAGCAAAGGCAGTTACAAAAGTAATTTCATAGCTAGATAGGGCGGCTGGAGTAGTGGCGGTTTTCCAAAAACTGTCCAAAGGCTCACTAAAAGCCTTTACCAACAGAGCAATAATCGGCAAAATCAGCAAAAATGCGAGATAGACAAAGGTGATTACCCATGTCCAAGGAATTTTGGCGAAAATCTTTAGATAATAATTAGGCTGCGATCGCTTCTTTTCAGGGATTGTTGTCATTACCATGTTGTCTTTAAATTGCAAAAAGATTGGGTGATATCAAACATAGGCTAAAGCCCCTTGCAAATTTCTAAACTAGATAGAATCTAGTGATCTTTAACGCTTGATCCGAGCTTGTATTTGATCAAAAATGGCTTCTTTAGCAAAGAACTTTTTATCTACATCTGCCCATCCGCCCAAGTCTTTTACGGTTGCAAGTTCTTTAACTTTGGGGAACTGGTCAGCAAATTGCTTTTCCTTCGCAACTGTTTCATCAACAGGACGGAAACCAACCTTGGCAAATTCTGTTTGTGCTTCAGGGGTAAATAGGAATTTCACAAATGCTTCGGCAACTTCCTTTGTGCCATGTTTTGCCACATTCTTATCAACAACAGCGATCGGGTTATCGATGGAAATATTTACAGCTGGGACTACATAGGCAACTTTTTCACCCTTCTTTCCAGCTAAAATAATCTCGTTTTCATAGTTAATCAAAGCATCACCCTGACCTTGTTTAAAGAAAACGTCAGTAGCTTCACGAGCATCTTTAGTCAAGATTGGTACATTTTTAAAGACCTTGGTCAATGCCTCTTGAGCCTTAGCATCACTACCACCCTTTTTAAGAGCAGCATTCCATAGAGCTAAGAAATTCCACCTAGCGACACCCGAAGTTTTAGGGTCAGCAGTAATTAGAGCAATACCATCTTTTTCTAGATCTGACCAGTCTTTGATGTTTTTAGGATTACCTTCACGAGTTACCAAAGCTGCAACTGACTTAGAGACAATTGATTCGTTAGGAGATTCTTTTTCCCAGCCTTTATTGATTAGCCCAGCTTTCTCAATTTTAGTAGTATCGCCAGCTAGCGCGAGGTGCACAATGTCAGCTTCTAAACCATCGATAACCGCACGGGTCTGTGAACCTGAGCCACCATAGCTTTGCTTAAAGGTAACTTTTTGGTTCTGTTCCTTTTGCCATTTCGCCACAAATTTAGGAATGATTGCTGCGTGAGCTTGCTTGGTTACAGCAAAGGAGACAAGGGTTAGTTCAATATCTTTTTTAGTAGCGCCTGCAGGAGCCATTTGAGAGGCTGGATCATTTGCTGTAGGTTTGGTGGCGTTATTAGATGTGCAAGCTGCCAAAGTGACGCTGATCAATGCACCAGCCAAAAATAAGGAGACAAATCTACGTCCCCATTTATGACTAAATATGCTGTTAAATAACTTAGCGATCGCTTTGAAAGACGATTGTAATAAACTGACAGTTTTTTGCCTTGAACTCATGATTGTATCTCCGAGAAAGTAATCTACGATATGTTGATGGGAATACCGTGCTTAAATACCATACAATACTTTTCTTTGAGATACAAATAAAATCCTATGGTTTCCGAGTTGTTTGCAACTCAATATTCAGATATTTAGGCAAAGAGAATATTAGATAAGCCAATATTCTCTTTGCCTAAATACTTTTGAGGCTGCTTTCACATAAATAAAAGCAGCCTCAAAAGTATTTATTTTATTTTTTGGAATTCCCTTTGATTTCTTCTTCTAGAGGTAACAATGGCGGCGATAAATTAACTAAAACTTTATCCACGCGATTACCATCCATATCTACTACTTCAAAACGAATTCTTAGCCAAGTAAAATGTTCTCCAACACTTGGAATATGGCGTAGATAAGTCATCATTAATCCACCCAAAGTATGATAATTTCTCTCCTCTTCATAGGGTAAATCTTCAACTTCAAGAATCTCTTTTAGCCGATCGCTAGAAATCATCCCATCAATCAACCAAGAGCCATCTTCTCGTTGCATAGCATCGGGATCACCTGCGCGATCGCTTGATGGCAAGTCACCAACAATCGCTTCAAGTAGATCCGTAAGAGTAACCATACCCTCGACACCACCATACTCATCAGTGACCATAGCAACGCGATCGCCTGATTGTTTAAATTGCTCCAACACACTCAAAGCACTAGCTGTTTCCGCAACATATAAAGGCGGGCTACTAACTTTTAATAAATCAATTGGCGCACCATGAATACTTGCGTTGAGAAATTCGCGAATATCAACAATTCCCACACAATCATCCAAATTTTCCCGCGCTACAGGAAATCGGGAATGTCCACTTTCTAAAACATCGCGTTGGGTTTCCTCAAAGGGCGCACCTATATCCAGCCAGTCAATTTCAGTGCGGGGAGTCATCAACGCTTTGATCGGGCGATCTCCTAAACGAAACACCCGCTCTACCATATCTTGTTCGGCTTCTTCAAACATCCCCGATTCTGCGCCTTGAGCAATCATCACCTTGATCTCTTCTTCGGTAACTTGCGATTCTTCAGTTATTTGAATTCCTAATAAACTTAGTAGCGCTTCAGTAGAGATGCTAAGCAAATAGACAATGGGAGTGCCAATATTGGCAAGAAATCGCATCGGTGGGGCAACGCTACAAGCAATGCTCTCAGCGTTACTCATCGCAAGGCGCTTGGGAACTAGTTCGCCGACAACTAGGGATAAGTAAGTAATAATCCCTACAACAATTGAAAAGCTAAGAGTTTCACTATAGGGCTTGATCAGAGGAATAGTATCTAACGAATCTTTAAGAGTTTTTGCGACTGTTGTACCACCCAAAGCACCACTCAAGATTCCGATTAAAGTAATGCCAATCTGGGTGGTTGACAGAAAATTATTAGGTGAGCTGATTAATCTTAAAGCAGCTCTAGCTTTCGCATTTCCTTCTTTTGCCCATTGTTCTAAGCGTACTTTCCGAGCTGAAACAATGGCTAGCTCAGACATCGAAAATACACCATTGGCAATAATCAGCAAAATAATGAATAAAGCTTCAAAAGCGATGGAAGGCATTGTTTTGGTAGCAGAACGACCTTATGGGAATCGTTTGAGAAATTTGTTAATGATAGTTATATATTGTCATACCAAATTTTGTGTCAAGTTTCCTAAGACGCAAAAAAAGGTGTGACAGAAAGTGTCACACCTTTTTTAACGACTATAGAGTTGTGTAATCTCTAGTAATCGATCGCTCAGATCTTGATTAAGCAAATCGGGATCACTATAGCGCCAGCCCCAATTACCCGTCGCAGTACCAGGAACATTCATCCGCGCACTATTATCTAAACCAAGGACATCTTGTAGAGGAACGATCGCAATTACAGAGACTGAGGCGATCGCAATACGGATTAGTGTCCAGTTAATTGGCTCACCCGTGGCGAAACCTACGATATAGCGATAAAACAAGTTCTTTTCATATTTATTAGCCCTCTGCCACCAACCCACAGCCGTATCGTTATCATGGGTTCCTGTATATACAACGCTATTGCGTACATAGTTGTGGGGCAGGTGAAAATTATCGGAGTCACCACCAAAGGCAAACATCAGCACGCGCATTCCCGGAAATTCAAAATCATCCCGTAATTTCTCAACTTCAGAGGTAATGATGCCCAGATCTTCGGCAAGAATTGGTAATTCACCCATGGCCTCATTAAGTCTAGTAAATAATTCGTCTCCTGGGGCAATTTTCCACTCTCCGTTAATTGCAGTTTCTTCACCTGCTTTCACCTGCCAAAAAGCCTGAAAACCGCGAAAGTGATCGATGCGAATAATGTCTACATAGCGGTTTAAAAATCGAAAGCGATCGATCCACCACCCATAGTTAGTTTCTTGGAGATATTCCCAGTTATAAACGGGATTTCCCCATAGCTGACCCGTAGCACTGAAATAGTCGGGCGGTACTCCAGCCATGAGTGCGACTTCATTGGTTTTAGGATCGAGGGCGAAATTTTTTGGATTTGCCCAAACATCGGCGCTATGGTGTGACACATAAATGGGAATATCGCCAATAATTTGAATATCACGATCATTAGCATATTGCTTGAGCTTGAGCCATTGATCAAAAAAGAGAAACTGCAAAAATCGGTGAAATTCAATTTTATCGGCTAATTCTTCACGGTTTTGTTGCAAGGCTTGGGGTTCACGCTTAGCGATCGCCTCTTCCCAGTTGTTCCATGTAATGTCAGGGGTTTCCTCGTGCAACGTGATAAATAGCACATAGTCTTCGAGCCAGTCAGCCTCTTCATAGCAAAACTTTTTGAACTGCTCTTGGATTAAATACAGATCATGATGGTGCTGGGGTTCTTGATCGACATATCCCTGTTTGAAACGAGCGTAGGCAAGCTCTAGTAATTGGTGCTTGTAAGGAATTACTGAATCAAAATCAACGCGATCATGATCGAACTCAGTAATATCTGCCCAATCTTCTTCTTTTAATAAATGTTGCTTAGCTAAAAGTTCTGGACTAATCAGATAGGGATTGCCAGCGATCGCGCTATAGCTCATGTAAGGAGAGTTACCATATCCCGTTGGTCCAAGGGGCAACACTTGCCAAAGCTTCTGACCACTGCGAGACAAAAACTCAATAAATTGATAAGCCGTCTCTCCTAAATCCCCAATCCCAAATTTGCTAGGCAATGAGGTTGGATGTAGCAAAATTCCACTAGCACGTTGAAACGCCATAAACAAAAAATAAAACCTTTTAGATCTTGCTTTACTTTACCTTCTTATGCCTATAGGTTTGCATTTTGTTAATGCTAAAAAAGATCTTCGCACTGCCATTGATCTAAATATCCTCAACTACTTAAATAATCCCATCTGCTGCCATTTCCTCACGGGTATAGGTAACGGCAAAATCTAAAAAAGAAGCGTGCAGTTCAATCGCCACAACTGCAGGAAATAGACGCAAAGCACTGATTCCTAAATTGCGAGGATTATCCGCTAGCCAGCCAAAAGCCGCTTTGGTATTAGTTTGAACTACCAAAATCTCACCCTTGTGAGTTTGAATTAGCGATAATTCAGCATCCCCCGGCTTTAAATACATTTCACTATAAATTTGTCCTAGCATTCGCCACTGCTGCCGCCAATAGGTCATCCCTTGGCTTTGAAAGGCGATCGCATATTCAGCCAAAGGGGCAACATTCCGCCATGTAATATCATCTCTTTGAAAGATAAGACGTATTGACTGCATGGCATGTTCACAATCTTCTTCAAATTTGAGTAACGGAATCGGATCAGTGAGGCGGCGTGGTGTTTTGCTCAAAGTCATCATTGCTTGAATCACAGTTGACTCAATCTCACTAGATAGCTCCTCCATAGCTTTCTGTGTTTGCCAAACGACCCCTTGTTCTGTAGTTGCATACATTGCAGGTAATCGATTTAAGACATAAGCAGCGACATCATCAAGCCCAACTTTACGCGGCAGCACATTTTCCATATGTACCAGTTGATATTTTATTTCCTGATTCACTAAATCTTCTAAAACATTTATAAGAAAGTAAGAGGCAGAAACAATATAGGAAGTCAGTTCAGGATTGGGCAATTCAGAATGGTTATGCCAATCGTCTTGTCTATAAACACCTCCCTTTCGTTGTAAATAACCCTTGACATCTCGGATACGATGGCGATCATGGATGCTCAAACTCTCATATTCAGGGGTATGCATGGCTAAAGTAAGCGTTTCTTGAAAAGCGCGTGGCACATCTTGCCATGACAATGATGATTTGCCAAAAAGTTGTTGTAGCTTAGCTAATACATGGGCAGGAGTTTCGATTTTACTAGCAGCAATTTGGGTTAATTCGCGTAGAAGATCTCGCTTTACACCAACGAACGCATGTTGAACATTGTTAACAATTTGATTCCACAGCTCATTATGGGCGCGTTTGCGCTGCTGTAGCCAGCCTCTACTAGTACTTGCATAGAGTGCGGGAAGACGATTTAGGGCAAAAGCAGTTACTTCACTAAGGTTTATCTTTTCACGCACTTCTTGGTTCAGGTGCTTTAACTGCTCCAGTACTTCTACGACAACGATCTCCTCAAGAACATTTTTGAGGCTAGCCATAAATTTTTTGCTAATAGAAATAATGCGGGTAAGTAATTCAGATAGATATTTTTTTAATTATGCTGAGATACTTATTAGACTTTTTAAATACTACTGTTAATTTACCCTATCGCTCAGCGAGGTTATCAATCTTCTCTCGAATTGATAGCTGGACTAAGGCACGAATTAGAAATAATCCAGAAAACCCTGCTCCTATAAAAGCAGCGAACGCCCAGCCAGTATAAGTACCATTGGTTCCTACCAATAGTAAAGCCCCTGCTAATGCAAAGAATCCCGTTAAACAGGCATAAATTAACGCTTTAACGGCGATGTTAATGCGCTTGAGGGTGCGATCGCTTTCTGATGATTTAACTTGAATCATTAATTCTCCTCGTTCGATGCGCTCTTGTAATCTTTCTAGTAAAATCTCCATCCGACTCGGTTTATTGAGTTGGTAAACTAAAAAATCCTTTGCTTGCTGAGCTAATGCGCCTAGACTATTACCTCTTCCTTTTGTTAAAACAATACTTTTGACAAAGGGCTGGGCAGCAGTCGAGAAGTTATATTCAGGATCCAGAATTCGGGCTATACCATCAAGTGTGGTTAGAGATTTGAGCAGATAAGTCATTTGTGGTGGTAAGCGGAAAGGTTGTTTTTCAAAAATAGCCACCACTTCGCCCTTGATTTGCTCAAATTCATAGACGTTGACAGGTCTTTCTGTAAAGCGCTCTAAAACAAACTTCAACATTCGTTTGATGGGACTCATATCGGCGATCGGTTCGATGAAACCCATACTCATTAAAGTATCGACTACTTCATTTGTATCTTTCCTTAATACTGCAAAAAAGGTCTTCACCATTTGATCCTTTGCCATGGTTTTGACTTCTGCCATCATGCCGTAATCGTAAAAAATTAAGCTACCACTAGGGCTAACCGCCAAATTTCCTGGGTGTGGATCGGCGTGAAAAAAGCCATCTTGCAGAAGTTGCTTAAGATAACAACAGATTCCTAATTGATTAATTTCTTTAGGATTTAGTCCACAGGCTTCGAGGGCTTGGCGATCATCAACTTTAATGCCTGGTATATATTCCAAGGTCAGGACCATAGAAGTGGAATAATCCCAATAGACTTTAGGTATAACTATACGGGGATACCCTTCAAAATTTTTGCGAAAGCGATCAGCATTACCACCTTCAATCTCATAATCAATCTCTTGATAGAGAATAGTAAAGAATTCGTTGTAAATTCCTTCTAGATTATATTTACGAGTCCATTTAAAATATCGCCGAAAAATCTTTAAAAGTTTGCCGACGGCAAGTAAATCTAAATCGAACAACCTTTTTAGCCCTGGACGTTGGACTTTGACAACGACATCTTCGCCTGTATGTAGCGTGGCACGATGTACCTGTCCAAGACTAGCTGCTGCAAGGGGGACTTCATCAAAGTCTCGATAGATATTGTAGAGGGACTTACCGAGTTCAACTTCGATGATGTTTCTAGCTTCTTTTCCGCTAAAAGCTGGCACTTTATCTTGTAGTTGTGACAAATTGCTGATGTATTCAGGTGGCAAGATATCAACGCGGGTAGACAACGATTGACCAATTTTGATAAATGTTGGACCTAATTCGAGCATATTGCGGACTAGCCACTCGGCTCGCTTGCTGCGATTAGTCGATGCATCGTTTTGCCAAAATTTATCCCACCAGATAAAGAACAAGAAGGTAAAGGCAGCTAGAAATATTTCCCGTTGACGAGCAAAGGAAGAGCTTTTAATTCTCTGCCAACGCAGTTTTTTGAAGGATGATTGGGCGATCGCAGACATATTTTGCTGTACTGGCATTGCTAACTCGCGTTGCTGTGTCTATATTACCCAATTCCAGATTAAAAATAGAAGATTTTGAAAGTGCCGCGTCGTGGCACTTTCAAAATCTTCTCTGTATATAACTTTTTTGTTGTTTGTTTTACGAAAAGTCTCATGTAGTGAGACTTTTGTGCCAAAATTTAT
Organism: Pseudanabaena sp. UWO311; assembly: GCA_943371975.1. Classification (GTDB taxonomy): domain Bacteria; phylum Cyanobacteriota; class Cyanobacteriia; order Pseudanabaenales; family Pseudanabaenaceae; genus Pseudanabaena. Next base: position 23,762 of record CALRWX020000022.1, read on the forward strand.
AGGCACAATGTCAAAGAAGTTTTCGTCTAGATAGCCATGCTCAAAGCTGGGATTGTCGGACTACCCAATGTGGGGAAGTCTACGTTATTTAATGCCCTAGTTGCCAACGCCAAAGCCGAAGCAGCCAACTTTCCTTTTTGTACGATCGAACCCAACGTTGGCTCGGTGTCCGTCCCTGACGATCGCCTCAAAACCCTCGCCGAAGTCGGTAAGTCTGCACAAACCATCCCTACCAGAGTCGAATTTGTCGATATTGCAGGACTGGTCAGAGGGGCAAGTAAGGGTGAAGGTTTAGGAAATCAGTTTTTAGGAAATATTCGAGTTTGTGATGCGATCGTCCATGTAGTGCGCTGTTTTGAAAACGATGACATCATCCATGTAGAAGCATCGATTGACCCAGTCCGAGATATTGAGATCATTACCCTCGAACTTGCGCTTTCAGATCTATCTCAAGTTGATCGCCGTATTGAGCGCACCCGCAAGGCAGCTCGTGCCGATGCTGATGCCAAAATCGAATTAGCGGCTCTCGAAAAGGTACGCGAAACCCTTGATGCTGGTAAACCTGCTCGGTTAGCCAATCTCACTGATGAAGAAAAAGAAGCAATTTCTGTATTGCAGTTGCTCACCCTCAAGCCGACCATTTATGCGGCAAACGTATCTGAGGATGATCTGGCAACAGGTAATGCTTTTGTCGATAAGGTAAAAGCGATCGCTGATGCGGAAAATGCTGAGGTAACCATTGTCTCAGCCCAAGTGGAAGCAGAATTACTAGAACTACCCGAAGAAGAGCGGCAAGATTTTCTCGAATCCCTTGGTGTTAAAGAAGGCGGCTTAAAATCCTTAATTCGCGCCACCTATCATCTGCTAGGTCTACGCACTTATTTCACCGTTGGGCCTAAAGAGGCTCGTGCATGGACAATTCACGCAGGCATGAAAGCACCTCAAGCCGCAGGTGTGATTCACTCTGATTTTGAAAAAGCATTCATCCGTGCGGAAACTGTTGCCTTTAAAGATCTAGTAGAATCAGGATCGATGAGTGCTGCACGTTCCAAAGGATTACTCCGCAGTGAAGGCAAAGAATATGTCGTTCAAGAAGGCGATGTAATTTTATTCCTTACTAGCGCGTAAAAAACAAAAATACCTAGCCATTGGCTAGGTATTTTTGTTTCGGAATACTTTAGGATCTTTAGGCTACAGTCAACTGCTGGAAGGATCTCAGGTCTGCTAGAAAATTAAACTAGTGAACTAGAGATAATTTAGCTAGATACCTTACAGAACAGCCCCAGCACACAGCTCGGAAACCTGAAGACCCATACGTTTACCGCTACTACTATCTGATTGCATGGGCATCACCTCCTGTTGTCTAAATGTTTATTATCAAACGGGCTTTCGATGTCAGACATCGAAAGGGTTTATTCAACCTGTTAGCTAATATAGCTGACAAATCTAGATTTGACAATATATTCAGAATATTCAGATCAAACAAACACTGATCGTTTTTATTCCACATAAAACTGGCGATCGCGTTGAGTATTCGCTAAAAAATCTTCAAGCTGATTCCACTCTTTAGCCTCGATTAAATCAATTACTTCCTGCAAAGATTGCTGATAGATATGGAGCGATCGCAATACTGCTGATTGATTATATTCTGCCATTAGCCGCCCCAGTTCAGGATTGCCACCACCCACGCGGCTAGTATCACGAAATCCTGAACTCGCTATATTTTGGGCTAATTTTAAAACTGTTTGCTCTTGCTCACTTTGGCAGGATGCAATTAAGCTCGCGCTAATTACTACAGGAGCATGACTAATCATCGCCACAGCGCGATCATGTTCTTCAGGATTACATTCATGAATTTTCATACCCACTGCTTGCCAGAGCGATCGCACTTTCTCTAAGGCTTCAAGATTTTCGCTAGGCGTGACTACACAGGGACGATTTTGAAAGAGATTTCTTTCGGCGGCTAAGATTCCTTGAAATGCTGTGCCAGCCATTGGATGACTACCGATAAACCTCTGCCCAAATTTCGCACAAATTTTTGAGGCAGGTTCAACGATCGCCGCTTTCACAGAACCAACATCCGTAAAAATTACATGGCTTGGTAACTTGGGCGCGATCGCGATAATCGTTGTCAAGATCGAAGCGATCGGGGTACAGATGACGACAATATCAGTTTGAGCAAGAATGTGATCGGGAATATTCTCAATATTTGGATTGGCAATACTTACGGCAGCGATCGCCTCGGCCTGTTTACAAGTTTCAGGATTGCGACTGATGCCCCACACATAATTATTTTGTTTAGAATCTTGATTTGCAGCGAGAAGATCTAAACCCAACGATCCACCAATTAATCCCAGCCCAATGATGCCAATATTCATAAAATATCCCCAAAATAAAGGGATGCAAAATAGCACCCCTTTATTACTATTAGAATTTGCGAAGGTCAAGACCAGCTTCCTTAGCGAATGCAGACAAACCTTTCTTTTGCAAAGTCTTAATGGCTTTGGTAGAAATTTGTAATTTTACAAAACGTTTTCCTTCTTCCCACCAAACTCTTTTGTCTTGTAAGTTTACGTGCTGTAAGTGCTTGTGGCGCTTGTGTGAGAAAGAAATCGATACGGCATTATTAGCTTTCTTGCCTGTTAGTTGGCATACGCGACTCATGATACTAGTCTCCTATTTTTTCAGTCCAGCAAACTATATTACAACCTTAAAGTATTCTTCGGCAATCTCTAAGCAATGCAAATTTTGCTTAAACCCAGAAAAAGAATGGCGATAATTTGCGCTGCTGTTCTTTTTCTGGGTCGCATATTAAAGAAAATTGCAGTGCAAATCGCTACAATTCTCTTTTTGGCTAAAACGCGATCAAAATTTGGGCAAGATGATCAATAGGTATTAACGAATTGTCTTTTGCAATGCAAAATCAGATAAGATCATAAGAGGATTATGAAAGTGAGTAGCGATCGCAAACCGAGCGAAAAGCGTTCCGTAAAGCGTGACCTTCGGGCAGGCAAACATTTTCAACAATGGAATATGTTTGAATTTAACTGGTTACGAACGCTATTATTAATATTTACTGATATTTTTGGGCTAGGTATAGCTTGGAAAGTCTCGTTAAATTTTAATCAAGTTTTTTCGCCTTTACCGCCAGAACTTAATTGGGGAGAATTTGCCGGATTAACTGGTTTATTTTGGGCATTTGCGGCGGTAATTGTCACAGGTTTTGCCTATCACAACTTTTATCGCAGCGAGTCCCAGTGGCGTAACTATGTCCAACAGGCTCAGTTTATTAGTAGTGTTTATCTGTCGTCATTAGTAGTTTGTTACTTTTACGATCCTAAGGTTGATGCACCGCGATCGCTTTTTTTACCAGCATGGCTAGGCAGTGTCGTGCTGATTATCGGATTGCGATTGCTTTTAACTTTGTTATTCGAGCAGTTTTCTATCGCTAGAACCCATACTCCTATTTTTATCATTGCCCCCAGCGATCGCCTCTCTTATTTAGAGACAATCATCCAAAAACGCACAGGCTATCAGGTTGTTGGTGTACTCGCTTCATCCTTGGCTAATTACTCCTACTCTATCCAAGCAATTATTGATTCTGGGGCAAAGGAAGTAATTGCCGAAGGTTTGCCTGAAACACAACTTGCTTCACATTTATATTGGCAGCTTCGTAATTTAGGGATTGGGTTAAGGCTAATTCCATCTAGTCTTATGCTATTACATCGGCGCGGAAACCCTGAGATCTTTGCCTCCATGCCCATGATTCGGATTGAGCCATCTTTACTGGCGAATTGGGAATATATATTTAAGCGTTGTTTAGATTTTATTGCAGCGCTGATCGGATTGATTCTGCTGTCACCTGTATTTATAGTGATCGCGATCGGTATTAAAACGAGTTCTCAAGGGAGCGTATTTTATACCCAAGATCGAATTGGTCTACAGGGGCAGGTTTTCCGCATGTGGAAGTTTCGCAGTATGCTTATGGATGCTGATCGCCGCCAAACTGAATTAGAACATCTAAATAAAAGTTGTGATGGCGTAATGTTCAAAATTGAACGGGATCCGCGCATTATTCCCATTGGTCATTTTCTACGCTGTACTAGCCTTGATGAGTTGCCCCAATTATTTAACGTATTACTCGGACAAATGAGCCTTGTAGGACCTCGTCCTCTACCAATTCGGGATGTAGCAAGATTTTTAAGTTGGCACCATACTAGACATTTGGTGACTCCTGGAATTACAGGTTTATGGCAGATTTCAGGAAGATCGGATTTAGATACCATAGATGATGTGGCAAAATTAGATCTCTTTTATATAGATCGATGGTCTCTAAACTTCGATCTAGAAATTCTTATTGAAACGGTAAGGCTACTCCTCTTTGGCAAAGGTGCATACTGAACAAAAATTAATTTATAAAGATATAGCGAAAAATGCGAGTCAAGATCGATAACGAAGTTCTATTTATTCATCGTGACGATGTGCCGAAATATAGTAAACAAGGCTCAATTGTGAGGAATAGTTACTTTTGGGCATTGAGATCGATCGCAGGTCGAGCAAACTCTCGTTATGACTGGGAATTTGAAGCTGAAATATGGATTGCTTTACAGCGTATGTTACTTTCTTTTGGGGAATCGGGATATTTACCAACCCGTGAAACGCTATTGGAATTTGGTGCGGAAACTGAGGAAATACCTCAAACTTTACGACTAATCTCCACAAGAATAGATTAATCAAGCCCTGCAAAGCATCTCGTTATTCGGTTAGTTATTTGCTTGTCTCGACTTTGGTGGAGGATGGAGATGGCTTTTCTTGATTGCTAGGTGACTCAGGCGGTATTACTGGCGCAGGAGATATCGGCGGCTCTGTTACAAGCGATGGAGTTGTTTGAGGAGTTATTGGTGGCTGAGGTATGGTCTCAACAGGGGCAGATGTTGGTGACGTTGGCTTTGTTGGTAGAATATTATCTCTAGGAATATCAACATTTGGTGGTTGCACAGGAGCAGTTTCAGGGGCTGCCGGCTCTTTCTGAATCGGATTCTGAGATGTTTGACTAGGTTGGATTGGTGCAGCAATTGGAGCAATGTTTTCCTCACGCTTTGGTTCTAGTTGTCTTTGTTCTTGCCTGCGTTTTGCATAATCTGAGTTCTCAATTTGAAAATTGATGCCGGCGGGGATCGCCTGCTTACCATTTTGAGAAGGATCAAACTTCCAATTCCATGCAGCTTGTTTCGCGGCTTCATCTAGTTCAGAATGACCACTAGAGTTGATCAATCGCACATTAATTACACTGCCATTGCTATCAACATCAACAGCTACTTCTGCTTGTCCTTCTAAACCACGTTCTCTAGCATTGACGGGGTAATCAGGTTTTACACAACTTTGACAACGAATTTTAGTATTTGGGGAATTGTTGGATGGATTAGCAGGAGTAGAAGAATTTGGGGAGTTATTGGTAGATGTAGAGTTGATATTTCCAATCGGAAGCCCCAAAGGTGCACCAATTTTCCCTAAAGTACTGCTGGATGATCGCCCATTACCAAAAGTACTATTGCGATCGCCAGTTTTGCCCCATCCAAGTCCTGTAGCATTTTTGTTAGTACCATTAGGCACTAGAGAGCCTAAAGCCCCTTTGCCTTGAAAAAGATTGGGTATATTGGGAGCAACTTTTAAGGCATTGGGTAGAGTATTAGACAAAATTGAACTAGTGGTTTTAACAATATCCTTAGCAGCCTCCGCAGGATTTTGGCTATCTATGGGTTTCTCACTATCTGTCGGTGAAAGATTACCAGCGCCTTTAGCTGAGTCGGTAGAAGTATTGTTAGAGTCGGGGTTGCCAATTGTGGATGAATCTTTGAGATTAGCGATTGGGGTAAAGGCGATCGCTTCTTCTATATTTTCGGGTTGATGAAGATCTAATATTTTATTGATATCTTCTAGCTTTGTATTCTCGGGTGATTCCACTATTTTAAATTCTAGTAATCCCTCTTGGGAGTCCCGACTAGAATTACCAAGTTGTCCACCGATTTGCGGAAGAGCCGAAAGGGTAACGAAATGTAAAGCAACCGAACAAGGAATACTAATAGACATAAAAATTTTAAGTGCTTTCCATTCGCGATCGCGTTGTGAGTTTGCAAACTGTGGACGTAGTTCTTGGTCTTGCTGAGTATCATTCATAGTTGCTTTGCAACAATTTTAAAAAGTTTCTTGTTCGGATTTGAGCGCAAAGCGCTGTAATAAGTAGTATAGCTGTCGTCAGTTGCACTCAAAGTTTGACAGCCTGTCAAACTTTCTTTAGGCTGAAAAAAGCGATATGGTAAATAACCAAGCAAAAATTCAATCTTTTACGCTTTTTAACTTCTATTTTAACTTTTTATGGACATTGGACGAATTTTTGTTGCTGGTGGAATCGTTATGTATCCACTGACAGCTTTCTCAGTTTTGGCAGTTGCACTAGCTGCTGAACGCGTGAAATTTTGGTTGACGATTAAACGTAAGCAAAAACGTTTAGTGCGCGATGTTTTAAAAATTTACGCTAGTGATCGCGACACTGCCTTAGCAAAATTACAAAACAATCCGCAATTTCCCATCGCCCGAATTTTTTTAGCTGCTCTGGAATTAGAATATCCTAATCCCGAAGAATTTAGGCTAGCCCTTGAGAGTGAAGCTCAGGCTGAAGTTCCTGTTCTCAAGCGCTTTAATACCGCTTTTGAAACAATTATCAGTCTTGCCCCATTATTGGGACTATTGGGAACAGTACTGGGATTGATTACCTCATTTGCCTCGCTCACCCTTGGTGATGTGGGGGGTAGCCGTACCGCTAATGTGACCGCAGGTATTAGCGAGGCTCTTGTTTCGACAGCTTCAGGACTAGTAGTCGCCATCTTTACCCTAGTTTTTGCAAATACATTTCGCGGATTTTATCAACAGGAGATTACTTTAATCCAAGAATATGGCGGTCAATTAGAACTTCTCTATCGCCGTTATTACTATGAGCCAGAGTTAGCTCTCCGCAAAGATATCAGAAGGGATAACTATGCGACTTCCTGAAGAGCCTGAATCTCCTTTTCAAATCAACATCATTCCGATGATTGATGTTGTATTCGCGATTTTGACATTTTTTATTTCAGCAACACTTGTACTCAATCGCACGGAAGGTTTGCCAGTGAGCCTACCTCAAGCTTCGACTGCCAAATCACAAACTCAGAATAAAATTGTCGTTTCCCTAGATGCCCAAGGCAATCTCTTTCTCAATCGTCAGCCGATCGCTTTAGAGCAACTAGAGCCACAGGTGCGATCGCTGATGAATCAAGTGAAGCAAAATATTGTAGTGATTAACGCTGATGAAAATGTTGCTCATGGAAAAGCGATCGCCGTCATGGATCGTATTCGTAAGATTGATGGTGCAAAAATGGCGATCGCTACGAAAAAATAGTTTAGTTACAATAAATGCCTAAACAAGTCTAAAAATACTCAAAAACAAGCAAGTTTGACATTATGTCTTTTGACATTAACTATTAAGAAAGCAGATAATTGGGCACTTTAGATTTGGTTAAAATTAAATCTAAAGTATTGTGATCGAACTTGTGAGTTGAGATAGATATGAATTGTGTGAAGTTGCTACTCCTAGCGCCTAGCTTTGCTGTAGCTATTTTTAGTGCTGCTGATCTGGCTCAGACAGAACCCTTAGTTGCCCCTAAAAATATTAATAAGGATATTAATCAGGTCAATCAAAATACAAATATTTTTACAGTTGGGGAATTGCAAGCCCAAGTATCTCAAGTAAGCTCAGATCTACTCCCTTCACGAGCTAATTTCGGAGCCGAATTCAAACCTAAATCCGTTGCTCAAAATCCTGACAGTGAGGAAATTCAGCTTGAGGTAACGGGTAAAAAATCTCCATTTGCGCCTACTTCTTCCCCTGCCTATATTGTCCCGAAGGAAGAGATTGAGAAACAAAATTCTAGTGCCGCCGCCGAACTTTTACGAGGCTTACCCGGATTCGCCATTAACGACTATGGTTTTGGTGCAGACTTCCATACAGGAACTTTCTTGCGGGGCTTTTCAATTAATCAAACAATTTTCCAAATTAACGGTCGTTCCATTGGTAACAATATCAGTTCCTATCACGGCACAACTGATTTAAATAGCATTCCCGTTGAGGCAATTGAGAGAATAGAATTAACAGGTGGCACAAGTGCGACTCTGTATGGTTCAGAAGCTTTTGGAGGGGTTGTCAACCTAATTACCAAAAAGGAGCCGCAACCACTTAAGGCAACTGCTGGTATTGAATTAGGCTCCTATGGCTATCAACGTTATCGTGTTGGCTATGGAGGAACGAGTGGCAAGGTAAACTTCCGTTTAGGCTATGAGCGTTTCTCAACGGATAATAACTATCCTGTCCCCGTAGGAGCAGCTAATCGCAATCCTGCTGATGGTCGTCTTTTTAATGGCGATACAAGGATCGATAACTTTTTTGGCAGTGTTGATTTCCCCTTTGATTCACGCAACTCTTTGAGCATTGATGCCTATAAGACCGCTAGTCGCCGTGGACTGCTCTACTTTGGCTTTCCACTCCAACGTGATCGCCTCGACCATGATTTGTTCAATATTGGGGCAACGCTTACTAGTAAACTCGGCAACAGCGATGACTCCATCTTAACGACAACGATCGCCTTTAACCAAGATTTTTTCAATACCTATAATTCTGTTCGCAATGGCGCTTTGGACTCAAGGGCTTTGAGTGGTCGTGTTGAGCATCAATGGCAACTTACGGCAAGTAATAAACTCACTTGGGGCTTTGACATCAATAGCAGTTCTTTACGTGGTGATGTTTTTAGTACAGTTCCTGCATTAGTTCCTTTTAATGGCACTGTTAATCGCGATCGCTCCCTGATAGCGCTCTTTGCTCTGAATACATGGAAAATCGATAATAATTTCCAATTAGAAGCAGGGCTGCGCCAGAATTTTACCAATGATTTTGGGAGCTATCTCAACCCCACCATTGGCACAAGATGGAATATCACCCCTGATATTGCTTTTCGTAATAGCTTCGCGGTACTTCAGCGCAATCCCGGACTCGACCAGCTTTATGTATTTGATACAGTCCACAACTGGCTACCTAATCCCAATCTCATTCCTGAGCGGGGCATTGCGTGGACGGTTGGACTAGACATCAATGTGATGGAATCTTTGCTAGCACAACTTACTTATTTTGGCAGCAGCCTTAGCGATCGCCTAGGAATTATCTCAGGGCAATGGCAAAACATTGGACAAGTTAACACCAATGGTGTTGAGGCTTCTCTGAAATGGAAAATCTCCCCTGAGTTTTCATCATTCCTCAACTACACCTATACAGATGCCAAAATCACCAGCAGCAGAACAGCATCAGAAGTTGGTTTGCAGTTAGGCACAGTTCCCTATTCAGTCGGTAAGTTGGGCGTGAGCTATGCCTCTAATGGTTGGCAAGCAAATCTATTTTTTAATTATTCTAGTGGCTCACGCCGTGCTCTTTTTTCTAATGCTGCCGCAGGACAAACAATTACTGATTTTTCGCCTTCCTATTTAAGTCTCGACTTTAATGCCAAAGCGCCATTATCTAAAAATCTCGCCCTAACCCTAAATCTTGAAAATCTGACTGATAATAGTTACGAAAAAACAAATCGGATCTATCAACCAGGACTGACTTATCGAGTAGGGCTGCAAGCAAGCTTTTAATAATTGTTATGCTTGCCCTAAAAAATCCAGCGCTTAGCGCTAAAAAATAATATAAAAGGCGGCGCATTGCGCCGCCTTTTACTTTGAGCTTAATTCTAAAGAGCGATCCCAGATTGTGTAACAAATTGTTAAAATAATCTATAGCCAATTCTAAGCCAAGTCTATAAGTGAGTTTACAAAAATCCTATGTCTAACCCCAAATCAGACTTTGAGTTAGATCGTTATGACATTCAAGCGATCGCTGACTATTACCGCAATCAACCTGTGCGGGTCTGGTGGCGATGCGTAGTGATTTTTGTGCCACTGATCTGGTTGATTCTGAGATTACGACTCAGTGCCAAATCGTCTGCTGCCGAATTAAAAAAACTGGCGATCGAGTCACGAAAGCTTTTAACTAGTCTTGGTCCCGCCTTCATCAAAATTGGTCAGGCTCTCTCAACTCGTCCAGACATTGTGCCGCCCGTATTTATGGATGAGCTTGCTGAGTTACAGGATCAATTACCCCCATTTCCTAATGAAATCGCATTTCAATTTATTCGCGATGCCTTAGGCGCTGATCCGTTAGAAGTATACGCGGAAATATCCGACGATCCGATCGCAGCCGCATCATTGGGACAGGTCTATAAAGGTAAACTCAAAACAGGTGAAGCCGTAGCAATTAAAGTGCAACGTCCTGATATCGCCGCAGGCATTGCCCTTGATATGTATATCCTGCGTGGCATTGCCACATGGCTAAAAAAGAATTTTAAGTTTGTGCGTACCAATCTTGCCGCGATCCTTGATGAGTTTGCTAGTCGTATTTTTGAAGAAATGGACTATACCTTTGAGGGGCATAATGCAGAGAAATTTGCTAAATACTATGGCGAATTAGAAGGGATTTATGTACCGAAAATCTATTGGAAATACACCGCTAAACGTGTACTAACAATGGAATGGATTGAAGGCATCAAGCTTACTAATGTGAAAAAGGTCAAAGAAGCTGGTTTTGATAGTCGTCAAATAATTGAGGTTGGTGTGCAATGCTCCTTGCGCCAGTTACTTGATTATGGCTATTTTCATGCTGATCCTCACCCAGGAAATTTACTAGTGATGGGGGATGGCAAACTCGCATATCTGGACTTTGGCATGATGAGTGAGGTGTCTGCTGATCAGCGTTTTGGACTGATTGAGGCGATTGTACATTTAGTGAATCGCGATTTTGCTGCACTTTCTAAGGACTATGTGCGTTTGGGGTTTTTAACAGAAGATATCAACTTTGATGCAATCGTGCCTGCTCTATCGGAAGTTTTCAATCCACCTGAAGGTCAGAGTTTGACACAGATGGATTTTAAAGATATGACCGATCAGCTTTCGCAAATCATGTATGACTATCCATTCCAAGTCCCTGCTTACTATGCATTGATTATTCGATCGCTGGTTACGCTTGAAGGAATTGCTTTTAGTGTTGATCCTAATTTCAAGGTGTTAGCTGTTGCCTATCCCTATGTAGCCAATCGTTTGCTCAATGACTCATCTCCAGAATTACGGATGGCGCTTAAGGAATTGCTCTTCCGCGACGGTGAATTTCGTTGGAATCGCCTAGAAAATCTATTGAGTAATGCTCAAACGAATCCAGACTACAACTTAAATGGAACCATTGATAAGGGAATTGATTTTCTATTGTCAGAACGTAGTGAATTTATGCATGAGCGTATTATTGATGAAATCGTCAAAGGTATTGAACTGGAGGCTAGTAAGCGTTTGTCTTCACAATTGCGTACTTTCCCAATTGCTGATACAGGTTCTAAATCCAAGGAGGAAAAAGCAGAAAAACCTTCGAGTTTAGGATATATCGTAAGGTTATGGTCAATCTTACAAAAAGATAAGCCGATATCCCCTAATGATATTTTGCCTCTTGCAACTCGTATTCTTAGTAAGCGTGAGACTTTCACCCTTGGTCGCGATGTTTTTTCTAAATTAGCTCAGCGATCGCTCGTGAGGGCAGTCCGTGAAGTGCTATTGCGCGATGAAACGAAGTATCAACATGATAAACAAGAACAACAGGAAGAAAGAGAACTGGTTGGCTCTACTGCTTCTGGTTTGAGGCGATCGGTTAATGGACGTAGTTGGTAATGTTTTCACTAATTCTTTAGTAATGATGGCTATAATATTTGTATAATAATTCCAAATAAAGTTATGAATGAGTCAAGTAATTACTTCACTCATTCGCAATTTTAAACAAAAAACAAATAAGTCAAAAAAATAAGTCGCAGTGTTAGATTTAATTTAACTATAGTTTTTTGGGGATATAGCTCAGTTGGATAGAGCGAGCGCCTCCTAAGCGCTAGGCCATCGGTTCGATCCCGATTATCCCTGTTCCTTACACTATATAAAATAGCAATCATTTTTGTCTCCTTTTTTACAGGGAAATCCTAGTTAAAGAATAATTAAGCCTTTCTCTTTAGGACTTCAGGGCAAAAGGTCGCCAAGGTAAATCGCTTTCGCCAGTTAAGAGTAAATCTTTAGTAATTTGAGCGGTCACTGGAGCCATCATTACCCCATTGCGATAGTGCCCTGTGGCGATCAAAATATGTGGATGATTTGGCACAAAACCTAAAATAGGCGATTGAAATCCATCGGGTCTGGGGCGATCGCCTGCCCATGTTTCTAAAACTTCTGCATTTGCGAATGTGGGACACCATGCGATCGCCTGTTCTAGTAAAAATGCCACATTCGCCGCACGCGGTAATTGCTCATACTCAAATTCAAGCGTTGCCCCAAGCCAATATTGATCATCACCAAGTGGCACAATATTAATGTCTGAGCCATCCTCATTCTCAGCATGAACGATATTTTTAAGATTGAGATCAGGGACTTTTAATCGTAAAGCTTGACCACCAATGGGGAGTAATAAATCTTGAGTTTGATTTTTTAAAAATGGGGCAATTAGAGGATTAGAACCCATGCCTGATGTAATCACGATGCGATCGCTAGAAATATTTTCTAAGTTCTTAACTGATGTATTCCAAAGAAATTTCACCCCATTTTGAGTGGCGGCAGTAACTAAAGACTTAACAAATCCAGTGGGATGTACTGCGCGATCGCAGGGACTAAATAAACCACCCTCAAAGTGCCATTGCGAAAATTGCTCACAAATTTCTTGATACTCCAGCCATTGCAACTCAAAGCCCTGTTTTCTACGGATCTCGATGAGTGATCGCGCTGTAGTTTCGGCATTAGGCGATCGATACAAATTTAAAATACCGTTGCGGTTGTATAGAATATCTTGCTTGGTTTGCTCATTTAACTCCGCAATTAGGTGGTCGTACTTACTTAAACTAGCTAAACGCAACTTGACTAAAGTTCCCCTAGCCTTAGCACTACATACTGCCATTAATACGCCTAACGATGCCACCGTCGCCCCCATTGCGGGATAGGCATTTGCCTCAACTACTGTTACATCTATCCCATAGGTGATTCGGCATTTACTCAGTTCGTAGGCAAGCATTGCTCCAATAACACCACAGCCAATAATAGTGATATTTTTCATAAATTATTTTTAATTATTAAAGTATAGCTATGGACTATCAACGCTCGATAATTAGAGATGTGGCACTCCGTGCCACATCTCTAACTTACAGACTTGTGTACTCCAGACAAATTTTCAAAAAAGCACAAAGCACTTTATCAGTTTTCATCAGAACTTCTCATCGTGGTTAATGTCAGTGCTAGACTTTTGGAATAAGTGCAAATCCTGTAGCATTTGCGGTCAAAGATCTCATAGCCCTGCAAAATTACTGCATTAAACCCTGTGATTACGCTTAACTTGCTGCATCCTATCGAAGCCATTGCCATCCAAATATGGAAATTTGAATCTGAGCCTGTAATTCGGATTGGGCGATCAGGCGATAATGACGTAATCCTTTATAGCTCAGTTGTTTCTCGATACCACGTCGAGTTACATCGCCACTCTTTACATTGGGAAATCGTCAATATTGGCGCAAATGGTACATATATTAACGATCAACAGATTGACAAAGAACGGGTGGAGGATGGGACTATTTTTCGCCTTGCGGTAACTGGCCCTAAATTACAAATTTTACTAGATGGGTCAGCATCTCTTCTACCTTCGCAACAAACTACCACTACTAAATCTAGTAAACCTGTCAAACCCACTGATAGTCGCCCCGCTTTTATGCCTCGCATGTAATAACCTAGTCTCACAAATATGCCATATGCACTGCCTGTAAATTATTTGAGGGGTATTTTCTAAATATAGGCTTTCATAAAAAATTGTTTTTTGTATAAAATATGATCGCTATATGATCGCCAGTATCGTAATATTATAGACTTGACATAATTTGACACTTGCTGACAGTGTTGCCAAAAAGTTGGCAGAAGTTGGCAAAGGCTGGCAAAAAATGTTTTTTGATTTCTAGATATATTCAATCTAGGCATACTTAATCTAGGCATATTTAATAATGAAGGTCACTCTAGAGAAGCTTCCCGCTAGTCAAATTGGTTTTGACATTCAAGTAGAAGGGGCAAAGTCTCAAGCAATATATGATCGCATTGTCAAAGACTTGACACGCACGATCCAAGTCCCCGGTTTTCGCAAAGGTAAAGCTCCAAAACAGCTTGTACTAAGACAAGTTGGTAGTCAACGACTCAAAGTAAATGTTCTCGAAGAGTTGCTAGAAAAAACCTTAAATGAAGCCCTTGCCGAAAATAAAGAAGTTAAAGATAAAGCCCTGGGCGGTTTTCAACTGATTACAGCTATTGAATCACTTGTCCAAATCTTCAATCCCGGACAAGAAATATCTTTCAAAGCAGCGATCGATGTTGAGCCAGAAGTAAACCTCCCTAAATACCAAGGTTTTAGCATTAAAGCTGAGGAAATCAAGCCAGATCTTACAGAAGTTGATCGCAACTTGCATGAATTTCAAGTGCGTAAGTCCACCTTAGTACCCGTCGAAGATCGCGCGATCGAACTCAATGACGTAGCTACTGTCGATCTCAAAGTTATTGATCGTGAAACTGGCGAAACATTGCCTGATGCTGGCGAAGATGATTTTCAGTTAGATGTTGATGAAAAAGCATTTATCCCTGAGGTTGTCCAAGCGCTCGTCGGTGCAAAAATCGACGATGTCGTAGAAGTTGAGTCAGTTTTCCCCCAAGACTATTACCCCGAAGAATATGTTGGCAAGGAAATCAGGTATGTAATTACGGTCAAGTCAATTAAGGGGCGTGAATTACCACCCCTTGATGATGAGTTTGCCAAATCCATTAGTGATAAGGAAACGATCGCAGAATTGCGCGAACTGCTAGAAAATCGTGTCATCGAGGATGCTGAATCAAAAACTAAGACAAATAAAGAAACCGCCGTCCTTGATGCCCTCACTGCAGAGCTTGAAGTTGATTTACCAGCGACATTGGTACAGCAGGAACTCGACTTTTTGGTAAGACAGCAAGCCAGCTACCTCCAAGAGCGTATTGATCCTGCGATGGCAAAGCAGCTATTTACCAAAGAATTGGTCGAGGAAATGCGTCGCCTCAATCAACCTGAAGCTGTCAAACGTCTCAGACGCAAGGTTGCTCTTGATGAAATTGTCAAGCAAGAAAAAATTGTTGTTGATGAAGCTGCTCTTAACGAAAGAGTTGCTGGTGCTTTAGAAGCCCTTAAGGGTCAAAATATTGATCCTGATCGCTTGGCGACCGTCATTCGTGAAGAAATATTGACCGAAAATGCCCTTGCTTGGTTGATTGAGCACTCTGAAATCGAGCTAGTTGCGCAAGGCTCCTTGAAGCCCCCAGCCGATGAAACCCTCGAAGGCATTGAGCCAGAGATTGATGCTGATGGGGTGATTACGGTTGACGCAACTTCTGAAGAAGCTTAAATAGCTAACAATAGGGGGCGCACAGCGCCCCCTATTTACTAAAAACTTCAGATTGCGTCAGTACTTACAATCAGAATTGCAACATACCAACCCTATTTTTAAGTCATAATAGCTTTCAAACAGGTATTGTAAAACTCAAGCATTGCCTGAGATAGTCTGTCAAAATTATGGTGAATTCAAAACGAATGTTCCCTTTATCTAGTCAATTAACATCTAGTCAATTCGCGATCGCTTCGATCCAAAATCAGGTTGTACCGATGGTGGTCGAGCAATCAGGTAAAGGCGAGAGAGCGTTTGACATCTTTTCGCGCTTATTGCGAGAACGGATTATTTTCTTGGGTTCGCAAGTTGATGACACCAGCGCCAATTTAATCATGTCGCAGCTTTTATTCTTAGAAGCTGAAGATCCCGAAAAGGACATTTATCTCTATATCAACTCCCCCGGAGGCTCTGTCTACTCAGGGATGGCAATCCTCGACACCATGAACCATGTCCGTCCCGATGTGTGTACTATTTGCATGGGGTTAGCTGCTAGCATGGGAGCCTTTCTCCTTGCCGCTGGAGCTAAGGGTAAGCGGATGTCTTTGCCTAATGCGCGGATTATGATTCATCAACCCCTTGGTGGCGCACAGGGGCAAGCAGTGGATATCGAAATTCAAGCAAGAGAAATTTTGTATATTAAGCGATCGCTGAATGAGATGTTAGCCGAAAATACAGGCAAGCCTCTTGAACAGATCGAGCGAGATACCGAGCGTGATTTCTTCATGTCCCCTGCGGAAGCTCAGCAATATGGTTTAATTGATCGCGTTTTAACCAATGCTAATAGCCCTCAGCCATCTGTCCTCTCTCTAGTCTAGCCACAGCGAGATAGCTTATGCCCAGTAAATATGACTCTCATCTGAAATGTTCCTTCTGTGGTAAATCGCAGGAGCAGGTACGCAAGTTAATTGCAGGACCAGGGGTATACATTTGTGATGAGTGTGTGGATTTGTGTAACGAAATCCTTGATGAGGAGTTGTTTAATAGCGCTCCACCCCAAGCTGCACAGCGTAAAGAGCCTGCCAACGAAAAGCGGAAAACCAAAACTGCGGCAAATCTCAATCTTAACCAAATTCCTAAACCTCGCGATATCAAGCGCTATCTTGATGAAAACGTAGTGGGGCAAGACGAAGCCAAAAAAGTTTTGTCTGTGGCTGTATATAATCACTACAAGCGCCTTAGCTTTATCGAATCAACAGCAAAAGGTCAAAATGAAGATGGGATTGAACTTCAGAAGTCAAACATTTTGCTGATTGGTCCTACGGGTTGTGGTAAGACCCTTTTGGCACAAACCTTAGCCGAAATGCTAGATGTGCCTTTTGCGGTTGCTGATGCTACTACCCTTACCGAGGCGGGCTATGTTGGCGAAGATGTCGAGAACATTTTACTGCGGCTATTGCAAGTCGCTGATCTTGATGTTGAAGAGGCTCAGCGCGGTATTATTTACATTGATGAAATCGATAAAATTGCCCGTAAAAGCGAAAATACTTCGATTACCCGTGATGTATCAGGTGAAGGCGTACAGCAAGCTCTACTGAAAATGCTGGAGGGGACGATCGCTAATGTACCGCCCCAAGGTGGACGCAAGCATCCTTACCAAGACTGCATCCAAATTGACACCAAAAATATTTTGTTTATTTGCGGTGGAGCCTTCGGGGGCATGGAGAAGCTGATCGAGCAGCGCATTGGCAAAAAATCAATGGGGTTTGTGCAGCAGGGTGACTCAATTCCCCGTGAAAAGCGCACTGCGGAGATTCTCAAAAATCTGCAACCCGATGATCTGGTCAAGTTTGGGATGATTCCTGAATTTATTGGTCGTGTGCCTGTTAGTGCTGTACTTGATCCTCTGGATGAAAAGGCATTGATGGCAATTTTGACCGAGCCGCGTAGCGCCTTGATCAAGCAATACCAAAAGCTCTTGAAAATGGATAATGTCCAGCTTGAGTTTCAGCCTGATGCTGTACAGGCGATCGCTAAAGAAGCCTATCGTCGTAAAACAGGGGCAAGAGCCTTACGCGGTATCGTCGAGCAGTTGATGCTGGACATGATGTATGAGTTGCCATCCCGTAAAGATGTGACTCGTTGTCTGATTACTCGCGATATGGTTGAAAATCTATCAACGGCTGAGATATTACAACATCCTGCCTCAATGCCAAAACCTGAATCAGCATAGAAAAAAAGACTCGCAAAGCGAGTCTTTTTTTATTTCTATTGCATTGCTAAATCATTTTTGAGAAAAATAGGGCTTCGACTAAGCTCAGCTATCTGGATACGTTGGCTGAGCTTAGTCGAAGCCTTAGTCTGTCGAAGCTTCTCTCAACTCATTTAGGATTGCTATTTGATTTTTTTGAGTTGAAGATGCAAGTTGTACAGCCACAACCAGAGAACAAAAAGCGATCTGAGCAAGAGGCGGACAAAGATCAAAACGCTGAGCCACCAATACCTGTACTTGGGATTTACAAGTAAGTAGCTAGGCAGAAGATAAGTTAAGATAAAAATGTACAGAGACACGCCAAAAAGATGCCAGCAGCCCTAAAGATAAAACTGAGGCTAGAAGAAGACAAAAGACTGCTAGAAATCAGCCAAAGTAAAGAAACAGGAAAACGAGTCAAGCAGAGAGCCGAAGCCATGAGACTGAGTAGTCATGGATGGAAAGTAGCCCAAATATCTGAGTATTTCGATTGGCATGAACAAACAGTGAGAGAAATCATCCAAAGATGGAAACGGGGAGGCGAACAAGGATTGTATGACTTACCGAAAACAGGAAGACCAAAACAATGGCAAGAGGAAGACCTGAAATATATAGAAACCTGTCTAGAAAAAGATGGTCAGGTATACAATAGTCGGCAATTATCCGTCAAGCTTCAGCAAGAAAGACAAGTAACGCTAAGTAGTGACCGAGTGAGGAGATTACTAAAAAAAAGGGGTGGGTATGGAAACGGGCGCGAATTTCCCACCGAGATAAACAGGATCAAGCAACCAAAGCAATTAAACAAACTGCTCTGAGATGAATCCCATTGAATTGGAGTGGTTGCATTTAAAGCGTGACCATCTTTCTGGGCAAATGTTTGACTCTGAGGATAATTTAATGTGGGGTATTGAAGATGCTCTTCTTTCCCGTTACGATTCTCTTGGCTTTGATACTTCCTATTTTGAGTTTTCTTATGCCTAGCTACTTACAAAAAAAAGTAGCTCGCTTAGCGAGCTACTTTTTTATATGGAGATGCGTTTAACACATCGCCTTATAAATGATTAGAATGAGAATGTAGTACGAACTACGCCGACAGTTGCCGTGCCGTTAACACTGTTACTAGCTTGATCGAATACAAAGAATACACCGGGTGTAATACTGATATTCTTAGAAACACGGAAGCGATAAAGAGCTTCGAGTTGGTAGGGAGTGTTAGCACTTGCAGTTGCTGTACCACTTACAGAGCTTGTAAATAGTGGCTGTCCGAAAGAAAGAGCTGCAAGGTCGCCTTCAGAGAACAAGTCCTTGCCAGACAAAGTTGCATTCCAGCTAGTAAATGTTGTACCAGCCGCAGAAGTCGTACCAACAGCATCTGCAAAGATAAACGAACCCCATGTGGTGAAGGTAAACTTATTGGTGATGTCCCAAATCAAGTTACCAACAACAGTATTGCTCTTGATCCCAGAAACAGTTCCAGTAGTACCATTAATACTTTCACTATTTAGCCCTGAGCCCAAGGTGTTACCAACAGTATAAGCATTGGCGTAACCAACACCAAAGGTTAGATTTTCAGCAGGCTTGATTACAAACTGAGCAGCAATCTTGGTGTCACCACCTGTCACACCACCAGTACCAGTTGCACCGGCAGCGTTAGTGGCACTGTAGGCGGCTTGGAAGTTGACCTTATCAGAAAGTTTCCAATCAAAACCAGCCACCGCTAAACCAGAAGTACCAGCACCAGTACCAGTAGCGATCCTATTTAAAGGACTATAGCGACCGAAGCGAGAGATTGTACCTTGACCATCG
>CALRWX020000023.1:0-42544 GCA_943371975.1 Pseudanabaena sp. UWO311
CTGCGGGTGTAGCACTTTCATCAGCCATTCATAACAGGCTTGATCATCTAACAGTTCAGTTAAGGGAAACTTGATCATGTTTATGTCTGTTGTTGCGTCAAAACTTTTTTCCTGTTTTACCATTTCACCTATTTACCCCCATGAGCGAAAAACGAATACTATCCTCATCAGGCTTAATCAACTTATTCAAACGCGATCGCAACTTAGCATATTGAGCATCAGTAAGCTCGCACTCAAACACACTAAACTGCATCCATTGCCCATAGGACTTGAGGATCTTATGGATCTTAGTACGGCGTTTGTCTTCAGGGATATCGTAGGAGATGACTATGAACATAACTTACTTCAAAACCAACGGCGGATACTTATCCGTCTCATCCATTAGATACTTAGCTAGCAATCTTGCCTGAAGCTCAAAAGCCTCTTGGTAAGTACATTGACGACCCATTACAGGATGCTTAAATTTTGACTGTTTCTTCTGCTCGTACAGCGTTAAGAAAACTTTTCTCGCCTCATTAGATAGGGAGATCGCCTTGCTCAGAGGTTCAGAAGTAAAATCATTGGGTGAGATCGCTTTGCGATTAATTGCCGACAACACGATCGCATCGACAATCAAAGGGCGAAACTCTTCCATTAGGTCGAGGGCAAGACTAGGACGACCGTAGCGCTCCGTATGCAAATAGCCAAGATAGGGATCGAAACCGACAATATTTAGCGCCCCTTGAATATCGTGACGCAATAGGGAATAGCCAAAACTTAACATTGCGTTCACAGGATCGACAGGTGGGCGGCGATTACGGGTTGTAAAGCTAAAACCATCGGCGCGAATTAATTTTGGGAAAGATTGCCAATAGACCGCACTGCCATGACCCTCCACACCACGCAAACTAGCGATCTCCTGAATCGGAGTTAGCGAATTGATCGCCCGTTCGAGATCCTCAATTGCTTTCTGTAAGGCATTATCAGGATAATCTCGCAGATGCCGCATTAATGACGCTCGATAATTTTTTAACTTGCCACGCACAAAGGCTTGCACCATATGGCTCGACTTTGGAGTTTCTCCTGCTGCATCCCACTGCGATCGCCTTACGAAAATATTTTTAGTTAGCTCAGGTTCTAAACGACCGAGAAATCGCCCCGATCCTGTCATGAATGACATTGGTATTTTCCTCTCTAACAATTCCATCACTGCCGCAGGTGAAATCGTGGCGCGACCCAGGATTACCAATCCGTCAATTTTGATCAGTGGCACATCTAGGATTTGTTTTTTCTCCGCTTTCACCGTTAAACGTTCATCCGTCTTACCAATAAACGAGTCATCCTGACTTACATAAACTGTTCCCATCACTTTTAAGCTCCTTCCTTATATTTACTAACCCTTTCCTTCGCCATCGGTACACACTGGGTAAAAAGGCTACATCCTTTGCAACGATTGCCATAGAGTGCAGGAGGTGTCTTGCCAGTCTCCATCATTTGCGAAATTTCCGTAATTGCCGCGATCGCCTCTTTTCGCAACTCAGCCGTAATCTCAATCTCTTGTCTTTGATGCGTTTGAGCATAATAAACATAACCCTTAGTAATCGTTTTACCCGTCATCTCCTCCAAACAAAGCGCCTGCGCCATCACCTGCATCGCGTCATTATCCCATTCACCCTTATGACCACGCTTATATTCAATCGGATAGAGACTACCATCAACCTCCTCAATCAAATCCGATTTGCCAATCAAGCCATATTGTTCTGACTTCAGCCAGATCGCCCGAACCTGCCAAGTCTCTTCCCGTTGATTTTCGCCAACCGTATGCACCCGTTGATGTAAATCAGTCCCTTCAATTGTGAAATGATTTTCTACAAATTCCCCTGCACAAAACATGCGCCAGCAACGATGAGGGCAATAAGCGTATTGGTTTAAAGCAGCGATCGCAATTAGTTCCATGATGGTTTTATAATTGACAATTCGTAATTTATACTCGCCTCGTCATTCCCATCCCCATTGTCGTCTTACGTCCAATCCCTGAAAATGCCGCGAAATCAGCAAGAGCATTAATCTGCTTAATCATGAATGGTTCCACATCACCAAGAATCCGATAGCCAATTTCACCAATACAGCCAATAAAATGATGCTTGTCATAGTTAGTGACAACTTCTGTCTTAATATCAAATCGACTAGGGAAAATCGGCTCAATAATCTCAGGTGAAATCTGGATTTGGCTAAACGTATTCCAGCGATCGCATAGACTCTTAAACACATTGTCACGAGTCGGCAATGGTGAATCATATTTGCCCTGTCGAAAAGTGGTGGGCGTGGCTAGTTGAAAGGTAATATTGCGTTCAGTCTCAGATGCGCGATCATATATTTGTTGATAGGTGGCAAAATTTGACCAAGGTTGACTCGATTGCGGTGTACCAAGAATACTGGTGATATAGAGGTCAGCAGAACCCAAATGAAAAGCACGATCGGGATTGAGATTGAGCCAAAGCCCTGTGAGTTTGCTAAAGAGAACTTCATCTAATAAAGTAATCCGCCACCAACAAGAATTTGCGGCGGGAATATCGCGGCTATAATCCCACACTAATGATCGCACTCCCCTTGGCTGAATCGGACTTAATCCAAATCCTTTATTAGCTTTCTCGCCATGCAGGCGATCGCCTAATTCCTTGTCAACCGAACTAACTAAAGTCAAAAAAAGCGCATGAATATGCCGTCCTGTCAGATATTCAGGATAAATCGGCGTTTTCGGCATAAAATTAACTACAAGACTATGAGGCATGATTTTTATTCCTTGAATAATGGCTAAAGTACGATGTTTGCAAGTAAAAAACAGAAGTAAAAAGAAGAATTTAATCACGATGGATGACATGACTGAAAAGATGCTGGCATCATCAACTATTGATGATTCTGTGGAAACTCGTAAGCTTTTTTTGGAGATGGAAGCGAGTCTGCCGATCACTATTCGTTTTGTAGAACTTAGTGTAAAAGGGTTACAACAACAATTACCTGACCTAGAGATAACCAAAGATAAAGTTTTTACCATTGAAAAGATCCTTTATTCGGGAGATGCGGGCGGGATTCTTTGCACTGTTTCTTCGGCTGACAACAAAAAACAAGCTATTATTTCGATTACTCATCTCACGGTCGATCCAAGTCATCCTTTGGCAGATAGAATTCAGCAATATCAGAGAAAGCGAACTCTGACTTTGGCGATCGCTAATAGTGCTACAAAGAGAGCATCGGCAAAAACTAAACGAAAGAAAATAGGTTTTGGTAGCTAGTCTAAGAAAATAATCACCAATCACCATGGATGACATAGAAAAAGTAAAAGCCATAACTGAAGATTTGCTTAACTCTTCGACCATTGACGATCCAACAGAAGCGCGTGAGCTTTTGCGGGATCTAGAAGCTAATCTACCGATCGCAGTTCGCTTTAACGAATATGGACTCTTGAATTTGCAAGAGCAAGGAAGCAGGCTAGAAGATACTCATGGTATTTTTCAAGTTGAAAGAATTTTGTATATGGGAGATATAGCTGGGATTCTTTGTGGGATTGAACATGAGGTGGATTCTGAGAAAGAGTTAATGATGACTTCGATAACCCATCTCAAGGTCGATCCTAACCATCCTTTGGCTAAGCGGATTCAGCAGTATCAAAAGAAACGGGTGATCTCTATGATGATCGCTGATGGTGTCACAAAGCGTAGTAAGTTCAAGCCGCAAAAGAAGAAAAGAGGTTTTGGTCGCTAGTCCAAAAGTCTTGATCGCTCTAAAATGCGATCCGACCAGATATGTGCTTTTTCACGGCTCGACATCCTCA
Organism: Pseudanabaena sp. UWO311; assembly: GCA_943371975.1. Lineage (GTDB taxonomy): Bacteria > Cyanobacteriota > Cyanobacteriia > Pseudanabaenales > Pseudanabaenaceae > Pseudanabaena. Next base: position 3,812 of record CALRWX020000023.1, read on the forward strand.
TAAATATCTGAAATGGCGATCGCTAAATCAATCGACTGCAATTGTAAGCTTTCGCCCATACTCAAGGATTGCACTAACCAACCTTCAGGATCGCGGCGATAGAGTTCTACTTTGATCTCAGATTGAGAAACTAAGACATACTCTTGCAAAGTTTCCAATTTCTGATAGTTAAAAAGCTTCTCGCGCCGATCTAGCATGGCTGTCGAAGGTGATAGAACTTCGATTAATAGGCAAGGTTTCTGCTTGACGTAGGGATCGCTATCGGTGCGATCGCATACGACCATCACATCAGGATAGTAGGTGGCGTTATTTGCTGCGGCGATCGTTAACTTCATCGCTAAAGCTAACAATCGAGAGCCAGTACCGCGCACATGTGGAAGGATACAACCAACTAGATTGCCAACAATCAAATTATGATTTTCATCTTCCTCAACCATTGCAAAAGTTTGTCCATTTACAAATTCATGCTTAGTGGGGCTAGTTTGTTCGTAGACGAGATATTCTGAGTAGGTTAAGTCTGGTTGTCTAGCAAGCATTTGTAATATCTTCAAAAACAACATTCTATCTTCACGGCTAAAAGCTAATAGCCAACAGCTAAAAGCTAAAATCTCTCAATCCAAAAGTCCCGATCGCTCCAAGATTCGATCCGACCAGATCTGTGCTTGTGCTGCAACTTCCATGCGTTGTACTGGATCTGCCCAGATAGTTTTCCAGCGCAATTGCCACAGTGCAAGCTGAATCTGTAATTCAACCAATTCGCCAGCCGTGTCGATATCAGCATCGCTAGCTGTCCATTCGATGAAAAACTTGCTTTCTCTGATTAAGTATTCAATAGTATTTTGGCTGATTGCCTTACCTGTCAAGGTTTTGATTCGAGCTAGATTTGCTGATAGCCCACCTAAGCGGTTAGGGAGCAAATCACTCAAATATCTTGCTTTTAATGTACTCCAATCTTTCATAGGTTACTCAATAGATTTTTTGGCAATTTCTTCGATTTTTACACGAACGTCTGGAATTAGAACCTCTAGTGTTCTATTACCCTGTTTTGGACGAATATTAATTAGAGATTCATAAGTTACCTCTTGAGCGTCTGGATACCAATCGGCTCCCCAAATATTTTGTTGTTCACTACCATCTTCTAGCAAACGCTCTCACAGTCAGCATGAAATTCACCACCACCTGCTAAAATTCCACGTTCAATATCGACGGCTAACTTGATATATTCACCAAGTTCTTGCAGCATTTCGTCAATTTGTTCTTTAGTAGCGCGATCGCGAATTAAGTAAATCATTTATCCTCCTTATCTAGAGCCTTTGTGTATGAGATGATAACTTTCTTGTCTTCATGTTGACAGAGTAGCTTTTCTTCAAAGCCTTTAGCTCTGAGCTTAATAAATACACCTGGTAAATTTACAAAGCCTAGCTCTGGATCGTAGTTGTATTCTTCTTTTCCGTCATACATACCAGCGCCATCATTATTGGGAGACATTTCGATAATGATATCTTTAGAATAAGCAGAACCAAATCTCAGATCTCTTGTACTCCATTTAGTTGTTTCAACATCATAGTAACGCTCATAAACATGAGTATTAGCAAATTGGTTATCATCACGTTGAGTCAAGCGATCAAGTGGAACAGTAACTTTAGGTGGAGATTTTTCTCCATTTTTATAAATTAAGGTTGCAGATGGTGTCCAACTTCTAGTGATGACAAGTCCTTTTTCATGGATTGGTTGACAGGTTAGGTCAGCACCATAAACGTATTCATGAAGCATTGAGAATAATTCAACAACTCGGTAATCATCAATATGTTCGGAGCGTGAGATACATTCAGAGATTTGTTTAGAGTCGAAGTTAGTCAAGTTAACTAGCGTCTCTGCATAATTTGTCCAGCCGTCATCATCGAGACTATTCGCAAAATCTTGAATCTTGTCGCCAACTAAGACAACTTTTGCATTTGGTATATTGCCTTTACGATTACAGCGTCCTGCTCTCTGAATCAAATTTTCAGGGGGGCAAATCTCAGAGATTAGAACTTCAGAATTGAGATCGCAGCCAACCTCGATCGCACTGGTAGTGACTAAAATATAAGGCTGTCCAAGATCATCTCTCTGCTTAATTTGTTTGTATAGCTCTGGTCTGAGTTGATCGGCAATGCGACCATGATAGAGAAACAAGAATCTGTCATCTGTTGAGACAATATTGAGGCTGTTTTTTAAGTTCTTGTATATTTCAACTGCATCTTTAACAGTTTCAACAACTGCAAGAATGCGGCGATTAGGTTTTGAATTCCACTCATTGAGAATGATTTGAGTGAAATTGTTTTGAAAATCCTCAAGATTTTCTTTGTCACGCGATACGTTACTAAGCCACTCAAAATCACGCTCACGGTGATATTTATTTAGCTCAGGATGATTAATGTAGTCAAAAGTTTCTAAATAATCTAGTTGCTTTGACAATTCTTCAGGCATGGTTGCAGTCATCAAAACAAGCGATCGCCCTGCTTCATAGAGTGACTTTACCAAGCTAGAGAAGTTGGTAAATGCGACTTCATCATAACTATGGGACTCATCAAAGCAAATTAGAGTTTTATCCTGATGGATTCTCAAAGGAAAGACAAAAGATTTTTGTTTGTCGCCAAATGCAAAATAGCGATACAAAAACTTGTCTAAAGTCGTCAGAACAACATCGCCTTTGTAAAGATGTCTTCTAGGGTTAATGTTTCGCTTTACTTCTTCACCATTCTGGTAAATATAGCGATACATTTGTGAACCTGTATCAACTACCAGCGAAAACTCTTTACCTGTATTGATGGCTAGTGCCGAAAAAGTTTTGAGATATTTTTCAATGCGCTCTTTTTGGTCTTCCAGAAGACTGCGAGTTGGCAAAGGTAAAAATAAACGATAGCCAGAAGCCAGAGCAGGAAATAAGACTGTTTCAGTTTTACCCGATCCAGTTGGTGCTTTCAGAAGAATAGCAGGGTGTTTATCGCCATAAATAGCATCAAACATTTGCCCCTGCATGAGGTTAGGTGAAAATCCAGCTACTTGATCATAAAAGGATTTTGCAGTCCAAGGATTTCGATTTGATGTTTTTGTAGATGGATAAGGCTTGAGAGTTATGTTGCGTTTGAGAATTTTTGCGGATTCGCCTTCTTCAGAATGCCACCACGCTTTGACACAACGATCTAACGTTTCTCCTAACTTATTTTCTTTTTGTTTGTCAATACATTCTTGCAACAGCTTTTTATTTTCTTCAGAAGGTTGCATCGACCAGTATTGAAATGTTAGCTCAATACCATCTTGTTCCCATTCTTTAGCGAAAGCCCAAGAATCAATGTAATAGACATCTTGCTCAGTATCACTTTTGGTAATCGTGTAATCCATGAATGTACGAGACTCACCTTGATGTGCATCATCAAGCACACGACAGGCTAACTCAGCCTCAATCTGATCGCACATCTCCAAGATATAAAGCTCGATCGCATAGGCTAAAGGCTCTCTAGCCAGAATCTCTGCATATTGAGGATCTTTTTTGAGCGTGTAAGCATCTCGGCAAATGTCATGAACTGAAAAATCATGATGTCCGATCGCTAAGGTCTTCGCCCATAAACCTTTACTGTCAGCGAGAAATCGATGACCACGAAAAGAGTAAATATACTCTTTAAATTTATCTGTGTTTGACTGAATTGAAAATTTTTGTGGTTTGCCTAAGTCGTGAATCTCCGCAGATGTTTTAACTCGCTTGATCACATTTTCGCGATCATATTCAAATTTCTCTGATTCCCAATTCCATAAACGTACAAGTTTAACCACATTACCAACATGGTTGCCTAACGGCTGTAATCTAACCTCTGTTGGTATGGCACGTCTAGGGAAATCTGGAAAAAATAACCTGCCAAAGTTATAAGAACGTTTACTTTTAGTTTCAGACATAGGTTTCCTCTCTTAAAAGATTGACAAGAGATGCAGGAATATAAATTTCGCCATTGGTGTAGTAATCAATCTTTGGCGGTGGATCGGTTGGTCGAGGGAAATAGGCACAGACAAAAGGGGTAAAGCCTTTAACAGGTGTTGGTTCACTGTCTAGAAAACCATCGCCAAATGGTAAAGAGCGATCGCCGTTTTCCCACTTATAGCGATAAAGGTTATAGATATCGCAGCCACCGATAAATTGATTGCTATTTAGCAAAGCTTCCATCGGTAAAAGTGTGGAAGGATGCGCCGCAGTCGTCACTAACTCTAGTTGTATGGGCTGATCGGAAATATCAGTAATATACGCATATCCTTCCTTTCCGATTTTGCAACCATAACCCACTAGGTCTTGAAAGTGTTCTAATCCTTCCAAAGATTCGGCGGCAACATAACCCACAAGATCATCAACGATTAGGTATTCCCAAGTATGCAGTTGAAAATCTTCACCTTTGCCATCAACATAGAGTTTAGAGAAGTCATCATGGTTAAAGCTTCTCATGCCTTTGCGATAGGTGCGATGAATGCCACTCCATGCGTCTAGTTTAGGATAAGCGCCTAAACTCAGATATTTAGAGGGCAAAGCATAAACGGGTGGGTTTTCGTTGTTGACCTTAGTTTCTGGAAGTTCTTGCCCTGCGCTCAACATTGCTAATCTGCGTAAGTATCCCGACAAAGTGGTTGGCGGTACAAACGGATAAGTCGCAATGTTGAGAATTGAACCTGGCAGGATGCGAAATGTCATCGCCGCCGTTGGTTTAATCGTAAATTCTAGGCAGTACATAGTTAAGATGCCTGTAAAACCCGATTTACAAAGTCGCCAGCATATTCTTGTAGTTTTTCCAAAGCCAAATCACCAATCCAGCGATCAAAAAGTGGTTCGGAAATGTGATCGGTATTTGCGGTTGGTGTGTGTGCCAAACGCTGAAAATCAGCGATCGCATCTGCTGCATTGGTAACAGATGGAGAAATAATTGGGCGTTTACCTCTAGGGACAAGATAGCGATCAAACACTAGCAAGGGCTTGTTATCAGAATCTTCTGCAAGTGAAACCCCTTTAGGATTTCCTGAACCAATCCGCGCCAGTGAATCTAGAAAAGCATAGGCAACAGCCGCAAATTCTTTTTCAGTAATGCTTAGAGCATGATTGTAAACAGGATAAAGTAACCCTGGTTGATTGTACTGACGTTTGAATGGAATTGGTGTTTCTTCCTTCTGATTTACCAATCTAGCAGGGTGCATTGCCCTCTGTTTGTCCACAGGATAAAGCTCTTGAACAGCAACGCCGCCGCTATGGGTTACGCGCCCGATTAGCGTTTTCTTTCCTGCAATCAAACCGCCAAACGTTGAACAGATAGGACATTCAGGTTGAGCGCAAGTTTCAGGGATGCCACATTTCAGCTTATCACCCAACAAAGTACCACTCTTGACAGGCGACCAAATCAGGCTTCGGCGTTCAACACCTCTACGTTTAGTTGGTGAAATGTAGCACTTTTCAATAGATTTTCCATCGATTGTGCTGAGTTTTACAACTTCCACAAGATTGATGTTGACTTGTACTTCATGTCCAAGATAAAGCTCTTGTGAACCTTCTAAAATAGCGTAAATATCGAAATGCATCCGAGGATTTTGAGCATCAGTAGCAGGTAATCCAGTAGCCATTATTTATCTCCTTTAGTTTTAAGTTTGCGAACGAGTTCAGGGAATCTTGTGTAGAGTGAAAGCTTGAGTTGATAGGTCAAATCGTTCCAGTCTTTGGGCTGTGAGTAACCATTTTCTGCAAAGTGCGTGTAAGCGCTCAAAACATCATCGGCATAGAGCGAAAGATAGGTTTGTTGTTTATCTGTCTCAGTTGTTTCGCGATCGCTCAAGCCCAACTTCTCAAGTAAAGCCTTAGTTTGGTCATAGATGAAGTAGTTGTAAGAACTACGGTAAAGTCGAGATTGTACGCTTTTCTTGGTTTCATCTCCCAAAGTTGCGTAATAGCAAAAAGCTACAGCATCATCAACTTTCTCAATTAGTTTGCTTACTTCTCGTTCAGCATCCTCATCTTTCATTGCTTTTTTCGCAGTATTTTCAAGAGACTGAGCAAAAGCATAGGTTAGACCAGTGAGTGCAGCTACATCTCGATATAATCTAGCCCGTTTCGATAATTGATTTTCTGATTCCATGGAAACTCCTATAGCTTGTAAATCTTTTTGAATTTGTAACCAATAGGCTTCACGAACTTTTTCAAGTTCTAATTGCCCATAGAGAACAGCAATTTTTGTTAGTGTGTACTCTGCCAGAATTGGCAAGTCTTGATCGATGTAGCGAACCGCATCGCCTAAAGTCATGTTGATATCTTTACCAGAGATAATAATGGACTGGCTGTATCCTTCCATCACTCCTTTAATAAAGAGCAAATGCCGACTTTTTAACTCGATCGCTTGGCTACTTTGGACAACTAACGAAAAGTTAAAGTCCGTCAATACCTCGACTGGGAAGATCGAAGCGACTTTTTCCATTGCATACTGCACCTGTCCCAGCTTTTGGGCGGCTATGTCTCCTCCACCTGTGCGATCGGATGCTAAGACCAGATAACGCCCCCCACTAAGGTGCATTTCTTTATTAGTAAGCATCCGCACATAGTCTTTAATCGAGACTGAATCTTTTTCTCCTTTAACTGATGTTAGTTTCAGAACGATGCTTTCATCAGTTACTTTTAGCGGAGACGCAAAAGCAAGCGCAGAGCAGGAAGTGCATATATGAGTTTTGCCTTCTCCTGATGAAGATTGACGACGTTGTATAGGACTTTCAAACATGAATCTGAGAACACGCCATTTTGCAGTTTTTGGATCTAGGGATACACCACAGGAATAACAAAACTCCTTGCTATCATCACCAGCAGATCTCCATTCTGGGAGAATAGGATTCTCACATAGTAATGGCGGCGGTAAAGGATCAAATGTTTTCATTTCGAGGAGCCGATACATTTCTCGGATACATTTAGAAAATGTTGCAGCAACACTCGAATTAATTTGATTAGTAGCAAAATCATTAAACGTTTTTGCGAGGGAAACAACCATGTCGAACTTATCAGGATTCCTTTGTGAGTCTCGTTTAACAAACTCAAAAGGATCTCCTCTAACTTCACTCAACAAGTTGTTTTTTTGCTCAATCACCTCTCTACTAAAAATAAGTTGATTACATAACTTTTCTATTTCCTGTTTTAGTTTTTCTGTCTGAGCAGCCTTGAGCTTTTCTCCTTGTAGCCTTGCTTGTAATGTATCTAACTTATCCAATACCTCCTTTTGTTCATCAAGAAATTTTTGGAAAGAGTTTAAGAAATAGGCAGTATATCTCTCACGCTCAGTTTTTTGTTTTTCTTCTCTCTCAGCTAATTCTTTCTCATGAGATTGTCTTTCTTTCTGAGACAAGCTGGAAGATTTGAGTAAACGATTAAATTTATCAATTCCTTTCTGCTGACGAGTTCTAACATCTTCAACAACTGCAAAATACAAGGCTGATAAAAGAGTGGCTTGTTCTTGATTCAAAATTGGTACTTCTATTGAGCTAAATCCTCTATCTGAGAGGCTAAAGTTACTAAGCATTAAAACAAAGGTTTGAATTAATCCAGATAGTTGTTTAGAAGTGTCACCGTAAGCTGAAAATGCGACTTTTTCAAGAAAGTCTTCCCACAATATTTTAAAATCTGGGATCTCCTTGTTTGGGATAAATACCCGTACATGGCGATCGCTCTCTTCTAAAACCGCAATCCGATGAATTTTCTGCAAATATTCCAGAAATCGATCTATAGCACTTTCTATAGCAAGTCTAGCTTGTAGCTCACCAGGGATAGGCGACTTATACAAAATCTGAATTTTGCCAATTTCTTGATCTTGGTAAAAAACTCGATCTTGTCTTAGCTCAATTTCTGGCAAATCAGCATTTGCAACTTTTTTGCTAAGCTTCAACTCTCGAATGATTTTGGATGATCCAAAAGACTGAGCAATAGCGATCGCATTTGGCAAACTCGCAAGACCTTGTACCAGATTCTGTCTATTTTCAATAACATCTGAGGCTAAGGCACTTATCAAAATCTTGGTTTGTTGTTTTATGGAGTCAAACTGTCTTTTATCTAATTGCTGAATCATAACCTCACATCCTCATAAATATCTGAAAGCGCGATCGCAAACATTTGACTATTCACAAAATCATGCTTAATCGAACTAATGCACTCATGCTCAAGATACTCTGCATAAGTCAATTTAGATTGTTTGCCAAACAGCGCTTGCACCATAAAGTTAGACTCCGCAAACTAGATTTACACACAAAATAATAGTGTCCGTAAAATATTGAATAAACGAATGATTGCATATAAAATTTAATCTTACAACCCCATGACAGATTAAAGTGTCCGTATATTTTAAAGCAAGGGAAAATACTTAGCGATCGTCTATGATTAAAATAGCCAAAATTATTATCGTCGGAGCTTACTAGCCATGACACTCCTAGAAGTTTTAGCCAGAGAATCCATTGCATTACCCAACACCGAAGAACAACGACTCATCCTTAGCGACGTGACATGGGAACAGTACAGCACCCTCGTCAATATCTATACCGATGAATATCCATCTCTCCGCATGACCTATCTCAATGGTGTTTTAGAAATTATGACCACATCCAACGAACACGAACGCCTCAAAACTATCTTTGCCCGACTGCTTGAGATGTATTTCGTAGAGAGACAAATCGATCTCAATGGTTATGGTCAAACCACATTTAGACAAGAGCTAGCCCAGAGAGGACTAGAACCCGATGAATGCTATTGCTTTGGCGCACTCAAAGAAGTCCCAGATATCGCGATCGAAATCGTAATCAGCAGTGGTGGTATCGACAAATTAAATGTATATCGAGGATTAGGAATCCCTGAAGTATGGTTTTGGTACGCCAAACAGCAACAATGGAAACTCTATCGCCTTAGATCTACACTTGATGAACCAAAATATGAAAACATCCCCCGCAGTGAATTCCTTCCCGAACTAGACTTTGATTTACTCAGTCAATTTGCCAACGAAACCAGTCAAATGAAAGCCGTAATTGCTTACCGCGAAGCGCTGGGGAAGGAAAAATAATCCGTGTCACGAAAAGGCGAATCAATTACACTATCTATCAAAGAACGCGACAAAGCTAACTTAGAAGCGATCGCGATCGAACTTGGCATGACATGGGGCGATCGCCCAAACATCTCCAAGCTAGTCGAAGCGATCGCCCGTAAACAAATCCAAATCTCCAAAAATAACGACTGGTCAAGCGATCGCATAGAATCCCTTGCACGGACATTTCGACTATTAACTGATTACGGCGAACTCGAAAAAGCCCAAATCATCGCCCATCTATTACTAGAACGTAGTGAACTGAACATCCCACTCCGCCGCGACATCGAGCGATTTCTCGACAAGCCCCCCGAAATGTGGCGACATACCATCGATCGCTACATCAAACAAAATCAACCCTTTCGACTGCAATATCTCGATGCCGCCGATCATCCCCATGAGTTCTCCATTTACTATGCCAAAGTCACCGCCCACGACAAACGACTCTACCTTGACTGTTGGTGTGAAGACATTGCTAGAACTGATACAGTCAAAGCCCTACAACACAATCGTTCCCTCAGACTTGATCGCATTCCCCCCGAAGCCGCCATCACCCCAATTCAAGGAAAATGGCGATCGCAACTCGATCAAATGCATGTCACCTTTAATTTATCGGGAAATCTCGCCTTTGCCTATAAACCAAGGGACGAAGACATCGATAATACATGGCTAGATCGCAATCCCCCCATACGTCAAATCATCCGCAAAATTAGCAGTACCTTTTGGTTCTATCGCGAAATTATGCCCTATGCCGAAGACTGCGAAATTATCGAACCTAATGATGTGCGCGAAAAGTTTACCGAGAAAGTGCGATCGCTATATCTCAAATATTTAAGTGATTGACAAATTAATTATTTGTCAAAAAATAATCATCCCGGATCTTAACCCCAAAATTGTCATAGAGTAGTCTTAGAGCAAATAAGCGCCAATTATTTGCCATTAAATTTATATGAATGAGTATTTATACTTAGTGAGGTTAACCTGTTTTCAAGGTTTTAGGGCTTCGTTTGGCGCGTTGCGTTGTATTTATCGGGGATATGCAAACTTGGCAAAGTGGTATCGTCACTAAAATCAACAAAATATCATCTGAATATTTAGTTGAATTAGTCGATGTTAAAACGAGAGCCTTTGCTGTCTTATATGCTGAATACGGCGATCGCATTGTTAAGTAGGTTGTGGAATATCAACTTCAACATGGTGGTGTATCACGATTTGAAAAGTTTCGATATTATCAAGAGGTGTTACTCGGTGTAACCCTAACTAAAGAAGAGGAAGTTCAACTAGGCGATCACTTTTCTCAATATGTAGATGATGCAGTAGTAGAAGCTGCTTATGTGTCAGGAGCCTATGAATTTCTGAAAAATAATTATCAATCGATTCCTCTGTTTGTTTCATCAGGCACTCCCGATAAAGAATTGAAATGAATTATTGCACGTCGTAACATGAACCATTATTTTGTCTCTGTCCATGGTTCTCTTGCTAAAAAAAGCGCTATTATTCAAGAGGTTGTAACAACTCATAGGCTAAATTCCGATCGCGTGTTAATGGTTGGCGATGTGATCGCTGACTACGAAGGGGCAAAAGTTGCAGATGTACACTTTATAGGTAGAGTTATGAAATATCCTGATTCTGATCCTTTTATCTCAGCAACCATAGTTTTGCCTGACTTAGTTGATTTATCAGTTTTATAGGGGTTAAAAAAACAGAGTTTGTATTGCCTGCTAGGCGGGCGTTATAAACTTCTAAATTTATCGTTTTGCGTCATTTCTTAATCTTAAAAATTTATGCGTCGTCGTCAGTTTAATCAGTTATCACTATTACTTGCAGGCTTTGGGGTAGCAGCCTGTAGTGATTCCGCCGTCTTAAATTACCGAGTCCCTGAAAAAAGTACCAAGTTTCGCGTCTGGTGGATTCAAAGCTATTCTCCTGGCGAGACTGAAGCACTTTCGCAAATTGTTGCTGAGTGGGAAAAAAATAATAACGCTAAGGTGGAAATCACTTTTTATAATGATGGATCGATTGACCGTGATGCCGAAAATGCTCTGAATTACGGAAATCCACCCGATATCTTATTTAGTTATAGTGGTGAGTTTTCTCTCTATCCTAAATTGGCATGGCAAAATAAATTGTTAGATCTAACCGATGTTGTAGAACCTGTCAAAAGTTTGTTTAGCCCGAACGCCCTACAAGCAGTGTCCTACAAAAATAGTGCTACTGACAAACGTGGTTACTATGCTGTACCAATAGCCCAATTATCGGCGGCATTGCACTATTGGCGAGATCTCCTTGCGGAATTCGGTTTAAGTGACACAAATATTCCCAAGGATTGGGATGGTTTTTGGCAGTTTTGGGAGACCGCGCAGGATCGAGCGCAAAGTAAAGGAAAAAAAGATCTGTATGGTATTGGTCTACCAATGTCTTCGGAAGCTACAGATACCATTTTTATGTTTGAGCAATTCCTCGAAGCCTATGGAGTTAATTTGCTAGATGATAATGGACAACTCCAAATCGATAACAATCTTCAAAAAATTATTGCAGCCTTAAGTAAATATGCTGGCTTCTACAAAAGTCAATATGTTCCACCCAACGCAGTGCAATGGATGAATCCAGACAACAATCTAGTTTTTTTAAGTCGTAATTCATTTATGACCGCAAATCCTGGACTTTCGATCCCAGCCTCTCAAAAGTTTGATCCTTTGGTGTATAACAAAAAACTAGTAACCACAGAATGGCCCCTATCTCCTAGCGGCAAACCCCTCAATTATTTAGTTGCAGTAAAACAGGCGGTAATCTTTGCAAATACCCAAAATCAAGCGTTGGCTAAAAGTCTTTTGTCTCATATTATCCAGCCGAATAATTTGCTTACCTATCTCAAAGGTGCGGGGGGGAGATATTTCCCAACCATGCCTAAATTATTAGAGGATTCCTATTACAAGGAGTCGGAAGATCCTCATATTCTGGCAGCAACTAAGCAATTTCAAAATACAACCTCCTTCTATACAGCACGGAATCCTGCCTATTCTGAAGTTGGTGCACAACAAATCTGGGGGAAAACGATCAGATCCGTCGCCAAAGGAGCTGAAACACCTGAACAAGCTGCCGAGTCAGCGATTGCCCAAATTAAAAATATTTTTGCTCAGTGGAAATAACAGAAAATGTTTAACCTATTTAAGAAAAGTTTACTACATCAACTTGTCGGCTATTTCTCGCTCCTATCAATCGTGTCGGTGGTACTTGTGGCGGTGAGTGCCAATGTCCGTAGCCGTGAGGCTCTCAAACATTCAGTAATTGAGCGTTTGAATGTTGCCACAGCTATTAAAGAATCTCAGTTAAATCAGTGGATTGTCAATCAGCGTCGAGATGTGATTTGGTTGACGCAGTTCCCAGATTTTCTTGTCAATTCAGAAATAGCTTTGATGAAAGATCGTGAGTCTTTAGAATTTAAGGCTTCTATTGATGCGTTGAGAAAATTTATGGCAAATATACCATCAATCAAACCGAATCTTTTTCAAATCTCAATTCTGAATAATAATGGGATTACGATTGTTTCTACCGACAAACAACAAGAAGGTAAATATCAACCGTTAGGCAATACGACCACTTATTTTACCCGCGACCAATCGCGGATTATTATCCCTAATTTTTATATCTCGCCGATTTCAGGCAAGGCGGCGATGACCTTTGCTGCACCTTTATCAAATAGATCAGGTACTTCTATAGGAGTTGTGGCGGTTGATCTTAATCTCCAAGAAGTAGACGACATTATTCGCCTGAGTTCAGGGTTAGGTACTAGTAGCGAAACTTATCTTGTCGGTAGATTAACGTCTGAAAATATTTTACTTTCAGGTGCAGTAACCGATAAGAAAGAAATCGCAAAAGATATTAAAAGTGAAGGGATTACCGCCGCCGCCCTTTCTAAAGATGGAGAAGGACTTTACCGAAATTATAAAAATGAGCCTGTGTTGGGGAGCTTTTTATGGATTGATAACCTCAATCTAATTTTAATGGCGGAAATATCACAGTCTGAAGCTTTTGAACCAGCCAATCGCCTTGCCCGTGATATTTTGCTGATTGGGTTCAGTTCCGCAGGAATTTTATTAACGGCGGTATATGTAATTGCTCGCCGTATTTCCCAACCGATTTTAGCGATCGCTGATGCTGCTAACCAAGTCTCTGCTGGTAACTTAAACTCGCAAGCACCTGTCCTGACTGAGGATGAAATTGGGGTTTTGGCGATCGCCTTTAACCAAATGACTGCACAACTCAAAAGCGATGGGGAACAGCTATTAGATTATAGTCACACTCTAGAGCAGAAGGTCGAACAGCGCACCCATGAATTAAATCAAGCTAAGGAACAAGCAGAAGAAGCTAACAAACTTATCAGTGCATTGTTAGATAAAATGGGCAATGAACTAGAAAAGGGGAGGCAAATGCAACTTAATTTTCTCCCTTCTGAATTAATTCAACTCCCTAATTGGGAAATTTCGGCATTTTTCAAACCAGCTCGTCAGGTCGCAGGGGATTTCTATGATGTCTTCCCAGTATTAGAAAAACATGTAGGTTTAGTAATTGCAGATGTATGTGATAAAGGAGTTGGTGCGGCTTTATTTATGGCATTGTTTCGGAGTTTAATTCGGATTTTTTCATCTCAAACAGCCATGCGTCATTTCCATCAAAACACCTTAGATTCATCCGCAAAGTTCGATGAATTACCTGAATTAACGCCCACCAATGTATTAGAAGCTGTTGCCTTAACCAATAATTATGTAGCTGAGTATCACGGCGACTTAGGAATGTTTGCCACGCTTTTCTTTGGGGTACTAGATCCAGAAACGGGAGTTTTATACTATATCAGTGGTGGGCATGAGCCATTATTCATCATTAATTCTGAGGGGCAAATTCAAAAAAAGTTAAATTCTACAGGGCCTGCCGTGGGAATGATGCCCAATATGAAATTTAAAGTTGAACAAGCGCACTTAAACTCTGGCGATATTCTTGTTGGCTATACAGATGGTGTAGTCGAAGCAAGGGCTACAGGAGGTGAATTCTTTACCGATCAAAGATTATTAAATATTTTAACTAAGTCAGTTCCTTCGGTTAATCAGTTATTAAATGAAATAACTGAAAATGTGATCAATCATATTGGAGAAGCTGATCAATTTGATGATATTACGCTTATAGGTGTTCAACGTCGCTAATTAATCAAAGGATAGCTACTTTTTTAGCAGAAAAAATCAGAATATGGCAGAAAAAATCAGAATATACTACATCTTCAATTTAGTATTAATTTATTTTAAGGTGTAGGTTGCAATTTAAGGCGCTATACCTTATGGTGTAGTCAAAATGAATCAGTCTAAACCCGTTAAGGTGTCTAACAATTTTCACTGGACAAACTCCTTCACAAATGTCCTTCGAATATCCCAACTTTAAGCTAATAATCAATTTTAGTCCTATGTAGGAAAGCCAATGCCAAGTCAAATTCCTTTCTCTTTCTCAGACCTCATTACAGGCTATGTTACACACTTTAATCGCAGCGATAAAAGTTTTGGCATCAAAACTTCTGAAGGACGGGAATATACAGCATATCTTGGCTCAACAAGCTATGGTCGCATTAGTCAAAACTTGGAAGAAGGTTACATTGATGCGACTGGACAGTTAAATGAGTTGTTGAAACCTGGTCAGCACATTTTTGCCTATGGGGTGTTTTACCCAAAGGGAGACGATCATAAATTTGAAGCTAAATCCCTTGTTTTCCCTGGAGATGCTCCTGATAAGTACCGGCATGAAGAACCAGACTGGTGGATCAAGCAAATCCGATCAATCGCTGATAAATATCTAAAGTGGCAATTTAATTATCCGAATCAGCCCGTTGACTACCGAGAGTATCGGACAATGCTCAAGCTCACGGGAGAGAAACAAAAGGATGATTATCTACAGGAAACAGATACAGTTTCCCGTTTGGTATATGGGTTTGCCTCCGCATTCCTATTAACTGGAGAAGATCGATTTTTAGAAGGGGCGGAACTGGGGACAGAATATTTACGGGATCACATGCGATTTTATGATCCAGACGAAGATCTAATTTACTGGTATCACGGCGTCAAGGTAACAGGAACTCGGGAACAAAAGTTATTAACCTCTGAATTTGACGATGACTACGATTGTATCCCCGCCTATGAACAAATCTATGCCTTGGCTGGTCCGATTCAAACCTATCGAATTTCAGGCGATCCCCGCATTTTAAAAGATGCTGAGATGACTATCGATCTGTTTAATAAGTTTTACTTGGATCGCGAACAAGGGGGGTATTTTTCTCATGTCGATCCTCTAACCCTCGACCCACGGGCGGCATCATTGGGACGGAATCAGGCTCGTAAAAATTGGAACTCCGTAGGTGATCACGCTCCTGCTTATTTAATTAATCTGTTTTTAGGAACTGGTCGCCAAGAATATGCAGATATGTTGGAAGACACCTTTGACACGATTGAAAAGCATTTCCAAGACTATGAAAATAGTCCCTTTGTTCAAGAAAAATTCTTTGAAAATTGGGATAAAGATCAATCTTGGGGATGGCAGCAAAATAGGGCTGTCGTTGGACACAATCTCAAAATCGCTTGGAATTTAATGCGGATGCAGAGCCTCAAGCCCAAGGATAGCTATGTTGCTCTTGCTCAGAAAATTGCCGAACTAATGCCAGAGGCTGGAAGCGATCGCCAACGGGGCGGCTGGTACGATGTAGTTGAGCGTACAAAGCAACCTGGCGAAGATTTCTTCAGCTTTGTCTGGCATGATCGTAAAGCTTGGTGGCAACAAGAACAGGCCGTACTTGCCTATTTAATCTTACATGGACTATTGCCTAGTGAAGATTATCTGAAACATGCCCGTGAGGTAGCTGCGTTCTATAATGCCTTCTTCCTCGATCATGATGACGGTGCGGTTTACTTCAATGTTTTGGCAAATGGTACACCGTATTTAGCGGGAACAGAGAGGCATAAAGGCTCTCACTCTATGTCAGCCTATCATTCTACGGAGTTATGCTATTTATCCGCAGTTTATACTAATCTGCTGATTACTAAACAGCCTTTAGATCTATATTTCAAACCCTTCCCTAAAGGCTTCCCCGACGGTATTTTACGAGTTTCTCCAGATATTCTGCCCCCTGGTAGCATTAAAATTAGTTCCGTAGAAATTGATGGACAGCCTTACACAGACTTTAATGCGATCGGTTTAACCGTTAAACTTCCTGACACTCAGGATCGCGTTAAAATTAAAGTCCAGATTGTCCCTACTGCTTAATTTCTAATAGTAATCACACGAACAGGATATGCTGAATGGATATTAAACTAAAATCCGTAGGACAAGTTCAGGTTGTCGAGTTAGATGGTGACATTGATGCCAGTACCGCTCCCGACATAGCCAAGTTTTTGTCCGAGTTGGTGAAACCCGGTATTCGTCTACTTTTGGATATGACTAAGGTTCCCTATATGTCCAGTGCTGGCTTACGAACTCTCCTTTCCCTCTATCGACAAATCACAACTAAAGAAGGAAAGGTGGTTTTAGTAGGTTTAAGTGAAGAACTAGTGGACACCATGTCTGTTACGGGTTTTTTAGACTTCTTTGTTACAAAAGCAAGCCAAGAAGAAGGCTTAGCCACTTTAGCCTAGGACTATTATGGAACGTATTGATATTCATCCAACCCATTCCTATGAGAGCTTTAAATTACGCTTAGGAAGACCTCAGCCCTTCGGGGCAACTATAGTTCCAGGTGGAGTCAATTTTTCGATTTTTTCTAGTCATGCTACTTCCTGTTCTTTAGTTTTATTTAAAAAACACGCTAAGGCTCCCCTAGCAGAGATTCCTTTTCCCGATGAGTTTCGGATTGGTAATGTCTATTGCATGGTTGTATTTGATCTTGACTATGAAAATCTGGAGTATGGCTATCGCATGGATGGTCCTAATAACTTCGAGCAAGGGCATTGGTTTGATCAAAGTAAAATTTTGTTAGACCCCTACGCTAAAGTTATTGGTGGTCGAGATGTGTGGGGAGTAATCCCCGATTGGGACGATATTTATCACCACCGCGGCAGAATTGCTTTTGATGATTTTGATTGGGGCAATGACCGAGCTTTAGAGATTCCTCCAGAGGATCAAATTATCTACGAGATGCATGTGCGTAGCTTTACACGCCATGAATCTTCAGGAATTAAGGAAAACCATCGAGGCACCTTTGCGGGAATTCGCGATAAGATTCCTTACTTAAAAGAACTGGGTGTTAATGCTGTTGAGTTAATGCCTGTATATGAGTTTGATGAGTTTGAAAATTCTCGTCCCAATCCCCAAACTGGAGAAACTCTGTACAATTATTGGGGCTATAGTACCGTAGGTTTTTTCTCCCCGAAGGCGGGGTACGCGGCTACGGGTAAATTTGGAATGCAGGTTGATGAGTTAAAAACCCTTGTCAAGGAACTGCATAAAAATGGGATTGAAGTAATTTTGGATGTGGTCTTTAATCACACTGCAGAGGGAAATGAGCGTGGCCCGACTATTTCTTTTCGAGGTATTGATAATAAGACCTACTATATGATGACTCCAGAGGGTTATTACTTTAACTTTAGTGGTTGTGGTAATACGATTAACTGTAATAATCCGATCGTCCGAAATATAGTTTTAGATTGTTTACGCTATTGGGCGGCTGAGTATCATATTGATGGATTTCGGTTTGATTTAGCTTCGATTTTGGGACGAGACCCTTTGGGGTATCCGTTAGCAAATCCACCATTACTAGAGTCCCTAGCTTTTGATCCAATTTTAGCAAAGTGTAAACTGATTGCCGAAGCTTGGGATGCGGGTGGATTATATCAAGTGGGTTCTTTCCCCGCCTATGGTCGTTGGGCAGAGTGGAATGGCAAGTATCGAGATGGCATCCGTAAATTTATTAAGGGAGATGGCACTGTAGGACAGATTGCTCAATGTTTACAAGGCTCTCCAGACCTCTATGCTTGGGCGGGAAGGGCTCCTGCTACTTCAATTAATTTTATTACTGCTCATGATGGTTTTACTTTAATGGATTTGGTCTCCTATAACCAGAAACATAATGAAGCCAATGGTGAAAATAACAATGATGGTAGTAATGATAACGACAGTTGGAATTGTGGTTGGGAAGGGGCAACCGATGATGTAGCGATTAATGCCTTGCGTCGTCGTCAGATTAAAAATGCGATCGCCATACTCATGGTTAGTCAAGGTGTACCGATGTTGCTGATGGGCGATGAAGTTGGTCGCACTCAAAACGGCAATAATAATACCTACTGTCACGATAATGAACTCAGTTGGCTGGATTGGGATCTGCAAACTAAAAATGCTGAGATATTAGAGTTTGTTAAGCACTCTGTAGCTTTTCGGCGATCGCATCCCGTTCTGCGTAATCCTAACCATTTCCGTAATCAAGATTATGTCGGTAGTGGTTATGCTGATATCACTTGGCATGGTACTAAGGCTTGGAATGTGGATTGGTCAGATGGAAATCGGGCGATCGCTTTTCTGCTCTGTGGAAAACATGCTAAGAGAGGAACCGTTGAGGATAATTATATTTATGTGGCGATGAATATGCATTGGCAAACTCAGTGGTTTGAGATCCCAGGCTTACCTCCGTCTTTGCAGTGGCATGTATTTGCTAATACTGGCGCAGTTTTTCCTTCTAGCTATTTACCTGGGACTGAGCCTGTGCTAGAAAATCAATCAGGTTTATTAGTTGGCGATCGCTCCGTGGTGATTTTAGTCGGCAAGTAAGCATTCTATTAGTTTTATCTAATCCCTAACTATTCACAAGGACTTAAAATCATGACTTTTACCGCAAGTTTAGAAATTATTGATGATGTCGCAAAAATCACCCTAGCAGGAGAATTAGATGCGGCGACAGCCCCAGATTTGAAAGCCGCAGTTGAAAAAGCCGTCGAACAAAAGGTGAAAAGATTGGTTCTGTTTGCACAAGACTTAGAGTATATGGCTAGTGCAGGTTTACGGGTCTTGCTATTCTCTAAGCAGAAATTGGGAGTAGATGTAGACATTTATGTGGTGGGAGCGCAGGAATATATCTTAGAGACTCTGGAAAAAACGGGATTTGACCAGACTGTGATTCTTGTAGATAAATATGATGAATGAGTGAGTCTGTTTTGACTAATGTTGCCAAAACTTAATCAGGTAGGGCTTGCTAACGGTAATCCTAGTCCGCTAGTATAAGCTGCTATCATCCCTTGTCTGATTCTAATCATAAATTTAAACCTCCAAAGATTCGAGCTGATTTTATCCGCTACAAGCATTACTGTAAGTTGAAGATTTCGGCAAACATTGTTTAGAGCTTAAAACGGGTTATTTATTATTTCATTGACATCGCCCAACTTGGAAAATATGACACAAAAAACGGGACGATTTGCTATTTTAGAGCAGTTCATTGCCGATGATATTCATTATATGTTCGGCAATCCAGGCACTGTGGAACAGGGTTTCTTGGATGCACTTTGGCGCTATCCCCAACTGAAATATATATTGACTCTGCAAGAGACAGTAGCGGTAATGGTAGCAGACGGCTATGCGAGAGCCACCCAAAGACCAGCTCTTGTACAGATTCACAGTACTCCAGGTTTAGGAAATGCTATTGGTGCTCTATACCAAGCTAAACGTGGTCATGCTCCTTTGGTTGTCATTGGTGGAGATGCGGGGATCAAGTATCTCGGCATGGACGCACAAATGGCTGGAGATTTAGTCGCAATGGCGGAACCTGTCACCAAATGGTCGGCAACGGTCAGTGATTCCCGTTCTCTATTGCGAATGCTGCGTCGAGCAATTAAAATTGCGGCAACTCCGCCGATGGGACCTGTCTATCTCTGTTTACCCCAAGATATTCTCGATGAACCTGTTACTGAAGAAATTTTTCCAACTCTAATTCCTTCTACCCGTGTTATTCCTGATTCTGCGATTTTAGAGGCGATCGCTACCGAGTTAGTCGCCGCCAAGAAGCCGATTATTTTTGTAGGTGATGGAGTAGCCTATTCCCAAGCTCAAAGCGAGTTAACCAAAGTTGCAGAGCAGTTGGGCGCGGAAGTCTACGATGCGGATTCGGGTGAGGTCAATATCAGTTATGCCCATCCTTTATATCAAGGAGCGACGGGACACATGTTTGGCTCCCAAAGTCGTCCGATTACGGAAAAGGGGGATGTTAATTTAATCTGTGGAACCTATATATTGCCAGAGGTTTTCCCAGAGTTGACTCCTATTTTTAATCCCTCGGCTAAGGTCATTCATATTGATCTAAATAGTTACGAAATTGGGAAAAATCATCGTGTTGATCTGGGCGTAGTCAGTGATCCAAAGTTAACCCTCGCAGAATTAAGTAAACTCCTCACAGAGAAAATAACGCCCGAACAGAAGAATCAAGCAGAAGCTCGTATTCAAGAAATTGGTGCAGCTAAACAAGCCAAAATAGACAAGGCGATCGCCGATGATCAGTTGGTTAAAAAAGATGTACCTCTAGACTTTTCTAGCTTCACCGCCGAATTAGCCGCTCGTTTACCCGAAGATGCCATCATCTTTGACGAAGCTCTGACAGGTTCTCCTGCATTAACTCGTTATTTTCCCCCTACAAAAACAGGGCAGTATTTCCTGACTCGCGGTGGTTCTCTTGGGGTAGGTATTCCAGGGGCAATCGGCGCAAAGTTAGCCAATCCTGATAAGGTTGTCATTGGCTTAACGGGAGATGGCGGAAGTCTATACACGATTCAAGCTCTCTGGACGGCAGCCCGTCATAACGTGGATGCTAAATTCATTATTTGCAATAACCGTTCCTATAAATTATTGCAGTTAAATATCCAAGCCTATTGGAAGGAACAACAAATCGATACCCATGATTTTCCTTTGAGCTTTGACCTCTCTAAGCCAGCTATTCGTTTCGATGAAATTGCTCGCTCATTAGGTGTTGAAGCGGAACGGATTGAAACCCCTGAGCAAATTATTCCTGCTATTGAAAGAGCCTTGGCTCATCAGGGGCCATTTTTACTGGATGTGGTGGTTAAGGGCGATGTTCATCCCGAAGCGATCGGCGTAAGATGTGGACAGTGACCACACGCTTGCCAACCGTCATGGAATTTTCAATGTGAAATCTTGTCATTTATTATTTAGGATTTAAACCTGTGTCTAAAAAGATTCTTGCTGTACTGTCCGAATGGGGTTATTGGGGCGAAGAACTAGTCGGTCCCTACGATGTTTTAATCGAAGCTGGCTATACCATTGTATTTGCCACTCCAAAAGGTCGCAAGCCTCCCGCCCTTCCTCCTAGCATGGACGAATCCTATGTGGATCCACCGTTAGATAAGTATGTTACTGATGCTCACTTTGCTAAGCGGACAAGGGAAATCCATGAGTCAGATTTACTTGCCACACCGATCAATATATCCACTTGGTTTCCTGCTTTACCTTATTTCAACAGCCCCAATTTTGGGCATGAACTGGAGGCCTATAACAATAAACGCGATCAGGCATGGAAAGACTTAGAGGAATACGACGCACTTCTATTGCCTGGTGGCTCTGGCCCGATGGTGGACATGGTAAACAACGAACGGGTACATGACATTATTTTGGGCTTTTTGAAGCAAGATAAGCTAATTGCTGCTGAATGCTACTGTGTAACCGCTCTGGCCTTTGCCCGCGATTGGACAGAACGCAAAAGTATTATTTGGGGTAAACACGTCACGGGTCACGCTCGCGAATACGACTACAAGGACGGCACAGGTTTTGCCCAGATGTACGGCTATGATGATCAACCAATGAATACTTCGGCTAATTTTGGACCTCCTTTTTATCCTTTGGAATACATTCTTCGCGATGCCGTTGGTCCCGAAGGTCAGTATCACGGTGGCGTGGGTCACACTTTATCTACCATTTTGGACTACCCTTTCTTAACGGGGCGTTCTACTCAGGACTCTAAGTTGGTGGGTGAGTTGATTGTCCAAGCTTTAGAACATGGCTTGAAGCGCTATGGCTGGTAGATTTGTAGGGCTATTTATTTGATAAAACCCTGATTCTTTCTAGGTTGAGCAGGTGCTGATATTTTATTGAATTTTTTGCGGGAGATCTACATGATTCGATTCCTTCGCTGTTCTTCTGCTTTTTCGGTTTTGCTAATTGGCTCTCTGTCGTCAATATTAACGGTTCCTGCTTCAGCTATAGAAAGCCAAGAGCGATCGCCATCTGACTTGCATTTATCTCCTCAATCCGAGATTCTTCATCCTATTTCTGAAGTCTTATCCCAGAAGGTCAAAACGACAGACACCGCGATCGCCTCTACTCCCCCCACGCTAACCGAGAATAACTTACCGAAGGTGACTTTTAATAAAGGTAACGCGAAGGATTTAACCCCACTGACCCCTCGCACTAACAATCTAGGTTCTGGATCAATCGATCTTGATCCCGTTCTGCTTGTGCAAGCTCCAGCCACCCCAAGAGCTATGCCAGAGCAGTCAGAAGGACTTAATCTATTGGTTTTCAGATCCTTGAGAAAACCCATTAGCAATCAAGTCCTAGATTCGGGAGTTAATGTTTCTGGTATTAAACCCAAAGACATTTCAGGGAATTTCTTCCGCCAAGATTTTCTTTCCGGAGAGTGGAGAAAAGGTCTCTATGACCAAGGTATCGATATTTATGCTGCTTACGCTTCAGAGTACTTTACGAACCTAGCAGGAGGGCAGGAAAAAGGCGGAGCATATAATGGAACTACTATTTTCGGTTTGGATCTCTACTCGGACAAGTTAAGATGGTATTCTGGAGGGCAATTTCATCTCACGGCAGCTTGGTTAGAAGGGGTTAGTGTAGCTTCCCAATTTTCAGGTAGTCTTAATACACTTTATTTTGCTGATGCTCCTCGCAAAGGTTTTCGATTGTTTGAGCTTTGGTATGGTCAGAAGTTTGACAATAATAACGGAGAAGTGAGAATCGGAAAGATTTATCCCTTTGTAAGAATTGGAGCCTCACAAAACGCTGGATTTTTCCAGAATCAGTCTTTTGGCTATCCTACATTCATCGGATCCGCGCCAACTTCAGGGGCAAATACAGTCTTTGCATCCGCTCCTTTGGGGCTCCAAGTTAGCTATAACCTGAGTCCTCAATTTACTTTGATTGGTCAAATACAAGATGGGTTTGATGATCCCAGCGGTGGCACACAAAACTTTCAGGGGTTTAGTGTAGGTCTTAGTTCTCAAGAAGGAATCGAAGGGATTACTGAACTTATTTATCGCCTTAACCAAGAACCAGGATCCAAAGAATTACCAGGAACTTATCGATTAGGATTTCAGTTCCATACAGGAGAATTTAAAAATCAATATCTGAATAGTCAAGGATTATCATTAGTACTTAATGGTGGTAGCCCAAAACTTGAGTCTGGCAATTATGGTTTATACTTTATTGCGGAGCAAATGATTTTCCGAGAGTCTCCTGATCCTTCGGATCGGCGACAAGGTTTACAAGTTTTTTTTAAGACAGCGATATACCCCAAAGATACTATCAATACGGTAACTTGGAATACAGCTGGAGGGCTGACCTATGAAGGACTAATTTCTGGACGGGATCGAGATGTTGTAGGAGTGGGTTTTACCTATACACAACTAAGTTCCAGCCTGCGTAACTTCGATCGGGATAGCAATACTACTGTTCGGGATGGTGAAACGGTTTTAGAGTTGGTATATGGAGCAGAAATAGCTCCTTGGTGGGTTGTACTTATGAGTGTACAACGGGTTCTTCATCCTGGAGGTTCTACTGTCAATCCTGATGCAACGGTATTAGGGATTAGCAGCCGATTTGCCCTTTAAACTCGCCCGTTCTATTAAAATTTACTGGTTAGTTAAGGAGAATATTTGAAGATGATTTTGATTACGGGAGCCTCTGGAACAAATGGGCGAGAAATTGTCAAGCTGCTTACTCAGCAAGGATTGCCTGTGCGAGTGCTGCTGAGAGATCCAGCAAAAGCAGCTGGACTAGATGGCGTGGAAGTAATGTTGGGAGATTTCGACGATCCCTCCAGTTTAGAAAAGGCTTTGACAGGAGTAGAAAAAGCCCTCCTCTTGCCACCGTTTCACCCCAAAATCGTTGAGTATCAAGCCAACTTTATCAATGCTGCCAAAAAAGTTGGAACCTCTTATATTGTCAAGTTTTCCGCATTTGGAGCAGATCCGAACTCCCCCATTGCTTTAGGACGTTGGCACGGAGAAGGGGAGAAATTATTGGCGGAATCGGGAATCCCCTTCACCAGTTTGCAACCCAACGGATTTATGCAAAATATCCTCACTTCAGCCTCTACCATTGCTGGACAAGGAGTGTTTTATCAACCTGCTGCTGATGCCTTAATCAGCCATGTAGATGCGCGAGACATTGCCGTAGTTGCCGCCAAAGTCTTGACCGAATCAGGGCATGAAGGCAAAAGCTATGTTATTACTGGTCCAGAAGCATTGAGCTTTTATCAAGTTGCAGAAAAACTGTCTGCGGTCTTAGGTAAACCGATCACCTATGTGCCAGTTACACCCGAAGACTTTAAACAATCTCTGTTAGGATTTGGACAACCAGAATGGGCAATTGATGCTCTGAACGAGTTGTTTGATATTTATCGCTTAGGGTATGCCGCTACAGTTACTGATGTGATTCAAACTGTAGGTCAGAAAACTCCCAACACCTTTGAGCAATTTGCCCGTGACTACGCCTCTAGTTTTGTTGAGTAAGGAGATTCCATGAGTACCTTCGATTACATCATTGTTGGAGCTGGGGCGGCTGGTTCTGTCTTGGCTAATCGCCTCAGTGCGGTTCCGAGCATAAAAGTCTTGCTCTTGGAAGCGGGTGGTAGTAATCATTCCGACGATATAGAGCAGATTGGCGGCTTTACCAAAATTTGGGGATCCGATAAGGATTGGAAAATCCTTACTGAGCCGCAACTAGGACTCGGCGATCGCCAGATCTTAATCAATCAAGGAAAAGTGATTGGCGGTAGCTCATCCATCAACGCCATGATGCATGTACGTGGTAACCGCCGCAACTATGATCACTGGAACTCCTTGGGAAATGAAGGATGGAACTTTGATTCCGTCCTACCCTACTTTAAGAATCTGGAAAATTTTGAGGGTGGGGCTTCCGAATTTCACGGTGTTGATGGTCCGTTACATGTACGTTACTGCCCCGATCCAGATTCCCGCTCAGAGCCTTTTCTCAATGCTGCTGTAGAGATTGGATACGATGGTCCTCATTGCGATTACAACGGAGAACGACAAGAGAATGGAGCAGCCTATCTCCAATTTAATATCACCCCTGATGGCAAGCGCCACAGTGCTGCCGATGCCTATTTAACCCCTGTATTGAGCCGTCCAAATTTGACTGTGATCACTGGTGCAGAAGTTACCAAAGTTCTTATTGAACAAGGTCGAGCAGTGGGAGTTCAATATGTCAAAGACGGCTCCCCGCAGGAGGTGCGATCGGATGTAGAGGTGATCCTGACAGCAGGAGCCTTAATCACTCCCAAACTGCTGTTGTTATCTGGGATAGGAGCAGCCGCGCATCTTGAAGCCCACGGAATTCCAGTAGTTGCAAACTTACCAGGAGTAGGACAAAACCTCCAAGATCACTTACAACTGCCAGTGATTTATCGTTCTAAAGTAGCGATTACCTCCCCCCAGATTCTCACGGGAAACGTGATTTTTATCAACACAAGGGCAGGACTGGATGCTGCTCCTGATCTGCAACTCAATTTCACCCCAGCCGCCCCCTCACCTCTACTGCCCTTTCTCCCAGATCTTGGTGGCCCGGTACTCATCTTTTTACCGATTTTAGTGCAGCCGCAAAGTAGAGGAAGCATTACGCTCAGATCTGCCGATCCGTTAGATCTACCAGTAGTCAATCCCAATTATCTCTCTCAACCGACGGATGTAGAAGTCCATAAACGGGCGTTAGAAATTATTCGGGAATTGGCGAATGCTCCCGCTTTTTCCGAACTCAACGGCGGCGAAATAGCTCCAGGTGACATAGACGCAGAAACTTATATTCGTGGCAATGTCTCAACCTTGTGGCACCCTGCTGGAACCTGTAAGATGGGGCGAGATAGTTTGGCAGTCGTGGATCCGCAACTTCGGGTTTACGGAGTGCAAGGGCTGCGTATTGCCGATGCCTCGGTTATGCCCGCAGTGACTTCTGGCAATACCCATGTTCCTGTTCTAATGATTGCAGAAAAAGCGGCTGAGCTTATAATTGCTGCATCTGAATAAGACTGACTGAAAAAATACTGATTTACAAGAGGATATCACACCGTGAAAAATGTACCAGATACCGCCTTGGGTAGACTATATCGTGAACATATCAATCTGATTCTCAAAAAAGATATCGAAGCATTACTCGACCAATATACAGACGATGCTTTACTGATCAGTAGCTTTCAGAAAACGCCCAAATACTATCGTGGGCGCGATGAACTGCGGGAACATATGCAAGGAATCTTGGGGATCGAAGGGTTGGAAACCGAAATCAGTTTCTGGGCTGAGACTGAGGATCCGCAAACCCTCATGATTACAGAAATTATTCAAATGACCGCAGGAGGCAGTAAACTTTCGATGCGTTTTGCTGATAGCTGGGTTTTGCGAGAAGGTAAAATCGCCATCCACTTTGCTGGCATGGTAGAGTATCCAGATGGTTCCCTGTCCTAGTCTCAAGATCTTGCTTAATTTTATACACCTATTCTCACAGGATTTTTTATGTCACAAGCTACCGTTGATGTCGCCTTGAAGTTCTACACTGTTTACAACGATAAGAACTTGGATTTATTGGATGAAATTTTGGCTCCCGAATACGTGGGTCATGTCAATTCTCACGATATTGTTGGGGCTGAAGCGGCTAAGGGGTTTATCGGCGGATTTGTGAAAGGGATCCCAGATGCTTTTTATGATGTCTTGGATGTGATCGATGCCGAAGATAAAATCATCGCTAGGTGGCGTTGCACTGGAACCCAAACCGCCAATTTTTATGGTATGGAGCCAACAAATAAAGCTGTTGATGTGAACGGAATCACCATTTTTCAAGTGATTGATGGCAAAATTAATCAACTGTGGAATAACTGGGATCAGCATACGTTAGTGCAGCAACTGACTCAATAGTTGGCAATGGGGTAATGTTTTTTGAGGGAGAATTAATTATGAGCGCCGAAGCAAATCTTGCCATTGTGCAGGAGATTTACACCTATTTTGGTCAGGGAAATGTGGCTGGAATCTTGGAACATTTTCTAGATGCCATAGAGTTCAATTCTCATTACCCCACTAACGTTCCCTATGGCGGGGTTTGGCAGGGTAAAGAAGGCTTTGTTAAATTTCTGGAAGCGATCGAAGGTAGCATCCAAGTCTCTAATTTCCATATTAGTCAGTTTATAGCTCAAGACGATACGGTTGTAGCCTTAGGCTTTGAAGAATTCACGGTCAAGGCTACCGAATCAGCTCGCCACAACGAATGGGCTCACGTATGGACATTAGCGGATGGAAAAGTAGTGAAGGTGCTTACCTATAATGATACGGCTGCGGTGTCTTCTGCATTTTAGACCTTACTTAACCTTTAAGGGGTATGAATACAACGCTTCTTTTGAATCTATATCTGTAGTCAGTTTTGTTAGGACATAAAACCCAAATAATGTGGGGCGGGGCTTTGCTCCGCCCCACATTATTTGGGTTTTGATTTGTCCTGATACAAGTGGCTATGGCTATAATGAGATTTAGGGACAATTCATGAATTGTCCCTACACTAAGTAAAATAAGGATTTCAGAGCTTTTTAGAGTAAATCCTAACCAATTTGATCCAAGAGAGCTAGAGCATTTTCATTTACCCAAATTTCTTTAATCCGTCCCCCTGACAACTTAAAGATATGCACGCCTTGAAATTGAACTGTATTACCAGAGGCACGATGTCCTAAGAAGACACCCTCATGGGTACCAGAAAAAACCCAGCGACGTGCTGCTGTATCACCGTCATTCGCACTGTGATCCACTATGTACTTGCCATCGGGGAAAGCAAGTTTCAGCAATTGAGTCAGTTCTTTAAATCCTGCTTTCCCATGGATAGGTTCTGGTAAAAAGGGATGCCAAATCGTCGCATCCCAAGCAATGATTTCGTCAATAGCAGTAAGGCTACCTTGGTTTAATACTTCGTCAAAGTATCTATCTACTACAGTTGCTGTATCTGGAATTTGAGAAGGAATCACACCCAAATTGAGCAGTAAACGGAGGGTGTCTTCGTTCGCCAAAGACTCCTTGATTTTGCCATCGACAATTTTTAGCCAACTAACGCCATCAATAACAAAATGCCGCCCATTTGGAGGAAGATCGCCTTTGACAGTGTGTAGGGAGCCACCAGTGTGAGTTCCGCTGCCAACCCAGTGGCCAACCACTGTCTCGCCATCTACTAACAAATGCTGCACATCCAAATGCACATCGGGGAATGCACCATGCAACATTGTAACTAAATCTTTGAATCCTGAGGGACCGTAATAGGGATCTGGGTGCGTTGGCAAGGTAAACATAAAGTCATCCGACATCAATTCATCAATGGTATTGAGATTGGCATCATTGAGGATTTCTTCGTAATAGCGGAGCGCGATCGCTTTTTGGCTTTCTGGCGAATTGACTTTCAGTTGCGTCGGATCCAATTGCCGCACTGCTTCAATCGATGGGACAGGGGGAGGAGAGGGATTCGTTGACTTTGTTTTTGGAAGAAAGATTTCAGTTACATCGGTATTGAGAAACTGATAGATATTCTGAAAGGTACGAAACATAAATCGGCGCGCTCCCAGTCTAGATGCGAATGTAAGGTAAATTTATTTATGAGATTTCTTGATTATCGACTCTTTCGGAAATCGAGCTTTAGTGAATATCTCCTTGCCAATATACAATACTTAGTGATTTAGTGAGTCTATCAAAATAAGACGACAGCGATTCTCATTATGAACTTTGATTTATCTGAGCTGTCAAATCCTGAACGAAGACATAGGCTTTTTAAAGATCATTATTGCGGCTATTCGCAATAATTGTCACTATAATGAGAATTGCTGGTTTAAGACAAACAAGGTTTAAAACAAATAACTGGGTTGATAGTTTTAATCGCCGGTTTAGGTAGGCTAAAGTGACCTAATCTCGTGATAACGTAGTCATAGGTCTTTTTGTAACTTAAGTTATAGTATTTTAAACTTACTAGTGAGGTTCATAATGAATCGAATGACTCAAAAGTTCGCATTCTCTGTTATGTCTGGTTTTGCAGTGGTTTCTTTGCTGAGCGGATATGGGATTGCTAAAGCCCAATCTTTTGGCGAGACAGAAAAAACTCTAATCGCTCAAACGACAGAGAAAAAATTTTATAGTCCCTTCAAGAATAATTCTATCGCAGAGCAATTTTTTGAGACTGCTTGGAATACGGGAAAATTTGAGGAAGTCATCAATCTTATTGACCCAGAGGTTGTCGATCATTCTCCTGTCTCAACCGAAAAAGGTTCTGAGGGATTTAAGAAAATTGTCAGAACTTTCCGTGCTTCACTGCCAGATATAAAGTTGACTATTGACGATGAGATCTACACGCGTGACAAAGTTGTTCACCGATGGACTGTTCAAGGAACCCATACAGGGGAACCTTTATTTGGAGTCAAACCTAGTGGTAAACCTGTAAAGTTGACGGGTATTACTATTGTTCGTTTTAAAGATGGAAAGATTGTAGAGCGCTGGACCCAACTGGATCAGTTTGGTCTTTCTGTGCAGTTGGGATTGATACCTAAACCCTAAAATCAACTGGACTGGGTGGGTAAAGCCATATCTTGATTTTTGGGCTATGGCTTTATCAAAAAGAAGAGATCGTTCAGACGTTTAGGTTTAGTTAGTTATAAATCCATTTAATTTTTGGAGGAATTTTATGAGTGCATTTACCCAATCTGAATTGCAAACATTCGCCGAAGGCTGGTACAAAAAACTTGATGTTCATGCTCCTGTAGAAGAAATCACCCCTCTTTTGTCGGCAGATGGTCTGAAGATGGTTTTCCCTGAAGCGACTTTAGAGGGTTTAGAAAAGTTTATTGGTTGGTATCATGGCGGTAGTGGCTTGCCTGGAGTAATCAACATCTTCTTCGATGAGGTTCACGAGGTTAAATCGGTAGAATTGCTCAGAACTGAAGGAGAAAAGTCGATCGTCAAGGTGGTCGTGAAATGGGAGGCTAGTCTGTGGAATGCTCCTGATGCGAATAGTAAACGCATTGTTTTGGATGCTTATCAAACTTGGGAAGTTGTCAGTTTGCCTTCAGGTTCACCTGGTGTGGTCACTTACATTGTGGATGAACTCAAATATTACCCAGGTTCTGCCACGCTTTAAGGGTAAGAAACGTTTAAACAGAGTTTCAATCCATCACATTACCCCCCGATAATCATGTTTGAGTCGTGGCTAGGAAGATCGCCAAATCTGATCGTGTTTTTGAGGTTCAGTTCTTTGTCAAAATACTTATAGAATATAGCCAACGGGAGTCAGGTTGTCTTCAATATCATGTTTTCCAAAATTGGGATGAACCAACAGACTTCACCACTTTAGAAGAATGGATTGAACAAGAATTTCTGGAAGCCCATTTTCAGACACCACATTTTAAAACAGCGATCGCCTAATTCAATGTACTACTAGAGATTGAACTAGCTATTCGCTTTTACCAACCGATCAGCTAATTTCTCCTTATTCGCTCTACCCATTACTCAATTACCCAAAGTAAAGATTCCTATTATGTCCTTGCAAATTTTTTCTCAAGTTGCTTTGACCTGTGCCGATCCGATTGCTACCGAAAAATTTTACACCAAATATTTTGGATTCAAACGCGCTAGAGTAGCTAAATTACCCGATGGCGATCAAATTGTCTTTTTAAAAATGGCAGATTCTGCTTTTTATTTAGAAATCTTTAAAGCCTCTGAACCAGCAACGCTTCTACCTCCTATTAATGATGGTCCGCAATATCCAGGCGTTCGACAACTTGCTTTTAAGGTAGATAATGTAGATGCCAAATTAGCCGAGATTGGGGCGGATGCTAAAGTCACTTTAGGCCCCCTTAATTTTGATGATTATATTCCTGGTTGGCGTACTGTTTGGATTGCCGATCCTGATGGTAATATTGTCGAGATCAGCCAAGGGTTTACTGATGAAGAAAATCCTCCTGCTTTAGAAGAATAGTGACCAAATTTTTTCATTGTTGAAGAAAGCTTAGGGGAATCTGACAAAAATCCTCATTTACTAACCTAAATCTTAAAATTTATGACACTCAACGGCAAAAAAGTAGGTATTCTAATCGAAAGTGATTTCTACGAACACGAAATTTGGTATTACTATTACCGATTTCTTGAAGAAGGAATAGATCTTCATTTCTTGAGTCGTCTCTGGGGAAATGACAAGCTAACCTTTAAGGGACACGAATACCATGCCCCTTTTGAATGTCACGAAAGTTTTGAAAATATTAGCGATGAGGAACTGAGAAGCTATTCGGCGATTATTGTGCCTGCTGGAATGGTCTCTGATCGTCTTCGCTATACGGAAGATGTTAAAAAACTTGCTCCGGCTACGGAATTTTTAAAACGAGCCTTTGCTGAAAAAAGCGTTCTCAAAGGAATCATTTGTCATGGAATGTGGTTGGTAGCTGCCGCTCCTGAATTAATCCGAGGTCGTCAGGTGACTTGTCATAATAATCTTTATGGTGATGTCGCTAACATAGGAGGGATTTATTTGGACGAAGATGTGGTTGTAGATGGCGACTTGATCACAGCCCGTACTGGGGGGCATGCCCATTTATTTGTTCGTGAAATCATCAAGGTACTCAATCGCCGAACTTATAGCCAGAGGTAATAGCATTTGTAACTTGATCAACTGTTTCGTTTATTTAAGGAGATAACTTAATCAATGGAAATCGAAGAGAATTCACCCCAATCTAGTCCTCAACCTAGGCTTTTCAACGTACATAGTAACGACCGTCTTTGTTTTTTTAGCGATGGAGTATTTGCCATTACTATCACTCTGTTAGTTCTAGAAATTAAGGTTCCTGAGATTTCTAAGGAGTTAGTTTCGACGAAACTTGTGCCTGCACTTTTTCACTTATTTCCCTTTATTATTAGCCATCTCATTAGTTTTTTGGTGCTGGGTATTTTTTGGGTTGCCCACCATAATATTTTTCCCCATATTAAAAAGCATGATCATATTTTACTCTGGTTGAATCTCATTTTTTTAATGTGTGTTGCGTCTATTCCTTTTCCCACAGGTTTATTAGGTACTTACCCCGATGAGCAAATTAGTGTCATCATTTACTCTGGAGTCTTGGGTGTTACTGGGTTATGTCTAGCATTAATGTGGTGGTATGTCACAACCTATAGGTTGGTCGATGATGAAACTGATCCTGAATTTGTTCTTTTTGTCTACCGTCACGTTTTGAGAGCGCCAATTTTTTATTTTTTAGCTATTTTTGCCTCATTTTTGAGTTTGACTTTAGCTAAGTTAATTCTGGCTTGTGTGACTATTTTTTATATTATTCCAAATACTTCAGTACATAAGCACTACAATAAAATTGACCAACGCTTTAATCAATAATCTCTAAGTTGAACACAACTTATTGCGAATATTAAAAATAAAAGATGATGAGTTAATCAAATCAATCGGCAGCAAATTTATTGGAAGAGTTAGAAGCACTGAGTCGAGAGAATGCTGAACTTAAAGTCAATAAGTTAGTTCTTGATCCTTTGACTCGTGTTATGAGCTATATTAGTGGTGCTCATGAACCCCTATTTGTTTTAGGTAAGTAATAAAAGCCACTCTAAATCCCAATGCTTCTGCGCTGGGAATGATGCTTAGTATTAAATTTAAAATTAAACAAATCAACCTAGAACTAGGAGATATTCTTCTTGGATATACCGACGGTGTCAATGAAGGAAAAAATCCCGATGGTCATTTATTTTGCTAAGAGCGGTTATTAGCCCTAATTGAACAATCGGTAACTTCTGTACTTGAACTGGTTGAGCGTCTCAAAGAGCATTTGTTTCAATATATTGCTGAAGCACCTCAATTTGATGACATAACCATGTTATCTATCCATTGAGTAGATTAAATTAGCGATAATAATATTTATGGTTTTATCTAACGCTAAAAATACTCAAATAAATCCTTCTGAATTCACCGCAATTAAAGCTGCTTCTGGATTCCACACCACAGAAGAAACAAAGTCTTTTGATGCAGATTTTGAATTTCTCTTTACCCGTTCCATTGAATTTCGCCAAGAGACAATTTATTTTCTTATTGTTGATCGCTTTAATGATGGTGATGTTAGTAACAACGTGGGACCAAATCCAGAACTTTATGATCCCACTCGACAAAAATGGGGCAGATATTGGGGGGGCGATATTCAGGGAATTATTGATAAATTAGATTATCTCAAGGGGATGGGGATTACGGCTATTTGGGTCTCTCCTTTATTTGAGCAGGTGGAGGATTTGCAATTTGAAAGTGCGGCAATGCACGGATATTGGACAAAGGATTTTAAGCGTATTAATTCCCGTTTTTTAGCCAAAGATGAACCGAATTCTTTGTTGGAATGTACGGTCTTTAATCGGTTAATTGCGGAATTGCATAACCGAGGCATGAAATTAATTTTAGATATCGTTTGTAATCATAGCAGTCCCGATGTTAATGCTCAAAAAGGAAAGCTGTATGATGATGGCGAATTAATTGCTGATTTTTATCAGGATGATAATCTTTGGTATTACCATAATCCAGAAATTACTGATTGGGAAGATGAATATCAACTTTTGTATTATGAAATGGCGGGACTTGCTACGTTTAATGAAAGTAATATTGAATATCGAAATTATATAAAATCGGCGATCAAACTTTGGTTAGATCGAGGTGTTGATGCCCTGCGAGTGGATACAGTTAAACATATGCCAATCTGGTTTTGGCAAGAATTTAATGCGGAAATTCAAACCCATAAACCCTCTGTTTTTATCTTTGGAGAATGGGGCTTTAGTAAGCCTTGGGATACGGGATCGGTTAATTTTAGCAACCATTCAGGAATGTCGATCCTAGATTTTGGATTATGTGAAGCTATTCGCGCCGCTTTGGGTAAAAATGATTCTCAGGGTTTCCAATTAGTCCAAAAGATTTTTAATTTAGATCATCTCTATTATCGGGCAACGGAATTAATTACTTTTATTGATAACCATGATATGCCCCGTTTTCAGAGCTTAAATGGCGATCGCGGAGCCTTAAAATTAGCAGTTGGTTTAATCATGACGAGTCGGGGAATTCCTTGTCTTTATTACGGAACTGAGCAGTATCTCCATAATGATACTAATGGTGGTAATGATCCCTATAATCGCCCGATGATGGATAGTTGGGATGCTGATAGTCCCTTGTATAAGCTATTAGCATTATTCTCAAAACTGCGCCGTTTAAATCCCGCCATTTCTTTGGGAAGTCAACAACAAAAATATATTACGGCTGATATTTATTGCTATACCCGTAGCTATCGAGATTCTCGTTGTTTTGTGGCTATTAACAAGGGCACCCCTAGTACTATCAGTGTAGAGTCAACTAATCTAGAAGACGGAGAATATAATTGCATTGTCACCCATCGTTCCTTTGAAATTAAAGATGGCAAATTATTAGGTTTATTCTTAGGTTATCAAGATGTTATTGTCCTGAGTTATATCGGCGATCGCGTGCAAGGAAAAACCGTTGTTCGAGTCCAACTTAATGGCATCAAAACTAAATTAGGGGAAAGTATCGTGGTAACGGGAGATTGTCCCGAACTAGGCAATTGGAATATCGATCAAGCCTATGCCCTAGAATATATTAATGACAATACCTGGTTTGGAGAAATCCCCTTTAACGAAAGCGCGGGTAAAGCAATTACTTATAAATATGCTATTTGCCGAGAAAATCAACGCCCTGTCTATGAAAATTTAGTCTGTCGCCGTTGGATTTTAGTCAATCAAGGAATTGTTAAATGGCAGGATATTTGGACTTAATCGAAGTATCCACTAAATAATTTGTCAATTCCCCCCTAGCTTTAAACTTTATAACGGTTTTGACTTCATCAATCTCTCTTTAACCATAAAGAGGTTATATTTTTTTGTTCAGTAGCTTGGTATGAAAACTCATCTACACTTTGTAAACTTAAAAAGACACCTAATCCCCCTATAGGGCGTTCCTCAATCGGCTGACTCAGAATTGCTTCATCAAATACTCTTTCCCTAGGATCGTAGGGTAAACCAGTATCAGCAATTGTGATTTTTAGCTTTACTGGCTCAATTTCAGCATTGATCTCAAGCGTGGATTCAGTCGTAGAATTCGCGAAGCCGTAAACAATAATATTAGTGACTAGCTCATCTACGGCTAGCCTGAGCTTATATGCCCTTTTAGAAGAAATTCCTGCTTCTTGGCAAACAGCTATAATGAATTGACCTATGGTCTTGAGTGAGCTAAGTTGAGCAGGTAAAGTTAGGGTTTTCACGATTGTTATAATTCCAATTGGGGATAGAGGAGTTTCTCTCCTTTATGGGGCGGGACACGTAGCCCTGAAGTATTAAACAGACTGTATGTATATTATAAGGTTGAATATTAGACCGTGGAAATAAACCTATAACTTGTAAATTTTTGTTGTCAATAATCTTCAAGGCAGTGATTTGAGACTTACAAAAAACTTATTCAGAAACAGCCATTATGGAGACACTCTAACTGTATTGTCAGTTACAACATCAACTACGTCAATAGATATAGCCAAAAGATAAACAACATCTACAAAAAATTGCGGAGGCGGGAGCCGAGATATTGCAGAGTTACTGCTGAACTTACCCAATCTACTGTTTTATTTAATAGTTTATTTGTCAGTAATTGTTGAGCGATCGCTATTTCATCATCGGTGAGAAACTTGGCTAGGTGGCTGGCATAGGATGGCTTTGTTTGAGTCTTGCCAAACCATAGCTTTAATAAAGCTGTAGAAATTTGCATGGGCGTAGTGATGCGTTCTACTTCTATTTCAGCAGTTAAACCTCCCTTCTCAAAACCTGATTTCAAATCATCAATATCCCAATTTGTCATCGAGTCATTAGGATTGGCATAGATTGCTTCTTCTGCTTGAATCCAGCGACCGCCAAATGCATCAGGTAAATCGATCAATCGATAAATTCGCTGTGTGTGTTTGGGGATTGATTCATAGAGAGTGATTTTGCCGTCAGGTCGCAAGAGCTTTGCTAATTGCTGAATGCAAGCTAATTTATCAGGTTCGCGCATCAGAGCGTTATAGCCAATAATCGCTTCAAAACCTATAGAGGCGATCGCTTCAGGAAGTTCTATTAAAGAACCATGCAGAACAATTGGGCGCAAAAGTTCGGGTAAACTTGCGGCTTGTTCTTGTAATGCGATCGCTTCTGATTTTTGATAGGTCAGTGCATAGACTCCGCCTTCTGGAACCGAACGCAATGCTTCCCATGTTAATAATCCTGTTGCTGCATTTAGATTGAGAACTACATCATGACGTTGCAGCGATAATTTGGAGAATAGGCGATCGCGTATTTTTGCTAATCGCTCACCCGCCTGTCCGATGGTGCGTTGTAACCAGCGATCGCTTTTGGTATTAGTGGGACTAAAGGTCAGTATTTCTGGCAATTCTATAACTACACCGCTTACCATTGCTGCCAATTGAGCTTCGCGGCGGCGTTCCACTTGTAACTTAATCATGGCTTCTGCACCTTGATCTGATGGTTGATAGAATACCTGTCCTTGTAAACTATTGGGTAAATATTGTTGTTCGATCCAATGGTCGCGATAGGCGTGGGGATAGAGATAGCCAGCCCCGTGACCGAATCCTTTTTTATCGCGACTGCTATCTTTGAGAGGATTGGGAACATCAGATTGACGTTCCTGCTCAACAGCGGCGATCGCATCGAAGAACCCCATGAGACTGTTTGATTTGGGAGTATTGGCAAGATAGAGCGTGGCTTGGGCTAAATGATAGCGACCTTCGGGTAAACCAATGCGGTCAAAGGCTTCAGCGCAAGCATTCACGACTATCACTGCTTGCGGATCGGCAAGTCCGATATCTTCACTCGCTAAGATCAGTAATCGTCTCAAGATAAAACGGGAATCTTCGCCTGCATAGACCATTTTGGCTAGCCAATAGAGTGCAGCATCGGGATCGGAACCGCGCACGCTCTTGATAAAGGCGCTAATTGTGTCGAAGTGGGCATCGCCTTCTTTGTCATAGAGAACTGCTCTTTGTTGAATCGATTCTTCGGCTACGGCTAAAGTAATGGCGATCGCCCCATCTTCATCTGGATCTGTTGTTTCTACTGCAAGTTCCAATGCATTCAGTAGTGACCTTGCATCACCGTTGGCGACATTGGCTAAATGGGCGATCGCTTTTTCGTTAACAGTTACTTTGAGGTTGCCGCAACCTCTTTGGCGATCGCTAATTGCTTGCCCTAGTACTCGCCGCAAATCCGCTTCGGTTAATGGCTTTAATTGGAATAATCGCGATCGGCTGACTAGGGCTTTATTCACTTCAAAGAAGGGATTCTCAGTAGTTGCACCGATGAGAATGATTGTGCCATTTTCTACCCAAGGCAGTAATGCATCCTGTTGGGATTTGTTGAAGCGATGTACTTCATCGACAAAGAGAATCGTGCGCTGATTGTGATTGCCTCGTTGGGTTTGGGCGGTTTCGATCGCTTCTCTAATTTCCTTTACGCCTGCGAGGACGGCATTGATGGCAATGAAGTGGGCGTTGGTGGTGTTGGCGATAATTCTTGCTAGGGTGGTTTTGCCTGTCCCGGGAGGTCCATAAAAGATGAGGGATGATAGGCGATCTGCTTGGATGGCACGGCGGAGCAGTCTCCCTTGTCCGAGTATATGTTCTTGTCCGATGAATTCATCGAGGTTGCGCGGACGTAAGCGATCTGCGAGGGGGGCTTCTGATGCGGTGATTTGTTGGCGATGATTCTCGAATAGATTCATGTTGGCGTGGCGATCGCACTTTTCAAAAGATATTTGGATAATATTTAGACAACTATTTTTTGCGAATTGAGAGCTAGAGATTAGAATTATGGTATTGAAAACTAACTCAAAGTATTCGCTAAGCAAACATTAGCTGTTACTGAAGCTATCACAATGATCGCTGAAGCAGAGAGAAAATTTGGCTTGAGTCGTAGAGAATCGAGGGATTTTTTTGCGGAATGGTATGACC
Source organism: Pseudanabaena sp. UWO311 (assembly GCA_943371975.1). GTDB lineage: Bacteria > Cyanobacteriota > Cyanobacteriia > Pseudanabaenales > Pseudanabaenaceae > Pseudanabaena. The sequence goes on from CALRWX020000023.1 coordinate 42,212, forward strand.
AGTTACCAGAGAACAATTCTAGCGATCTCACCAATCTAGAGATTCTCTGGCGGCATTATATTTATCATCGTTCTGGTGGACATTTGCTAGAAAGTACGGTGATGCTATTACTCGTCTCCCCATTGCTAACGATCGCTGGTTTATACGATCCTCCTTTTCGGATTAAGGCGCAGGAGTCGATTGCGATCAATGTATCTGATAGTGAAGAAACTCTACAAGGACGCATTGTTGTATTGATATTTCGGCGTTGCACAAACAAAAGATGAATGAGTAAATATAGCCATAGCCACTTGTATTAGTACAAATCAAAACCCAAATAATGTGGGGGGGGGG
>CALRWX020000024.1:0-41517 GCA_943371975.1 Pseudanabaena sp. UWO311
CGTCACTATCTGGCGAGATTGCACCGCAAAACTTTCTGCTATTCCAAGTCTTTAGATATGTTGCGTTACTCTGTGCGGTTGCTGATTCATTATCTTCACGACCCTTCTATCCTTTCTTCCATCTAATTCATACTTTTGCCTGCAACGCCGGAAATTTTAGTGCGAGAATGCCTGTCAACAAGACTGGTATAGCTGGAAAAATTGCCGATACCATTAACGATATCATCGATCTCAATGAGGGGATGATCACTGAATTTGAGCGCATTAGCAATGTAGTTGGTAAAGAAGGCAAAATTAATCAAAGGGCTGTTCTGGTAGGTGCAAAAGGTGCTTGGATCGACGGTATTAATTCGATCAACACGCTGATTACTGATTTAGTACAACCCACCACCGAAACTGCAAGAGTGATTCGGGCTGTGGCAAATGGCGTTCTTTCTCAAACTAGCCCTCTGGAAATTGACGGGCGGCCTCTACAGGGCGAATTTTTACAAACCGCCCAAATTGTCAATGCGATGGTCATTCAGTTAAATTCTTTCTCTTCAGAAGTAATTCGGGTGGCAAGGGAAGTTGGCACAGATGGGAAATTGGGCGTACAAGCTGAAGTAAAAGGTGTGGATGGTACTTGGAAAGATTTAACCGATAGTGTGAATTCCATGGCGGGTAATTTAACATCGCAATTACGAAACATTGCGGAAGTGACGAAAGCAGTTGCAAATGGCGATTTATCCAAAAAAATCACGGTTGTTGTTAAAGGCGAGATAGCTCTAAAAGCTAAGGGTGAAATCGCGACTTTAGCCGATACGATTAACGAGATGATTGATACGTTGGCAACCTTTGCGGATCAGGTGACATCGGTAGCAAGAGAGGTGGGTATTGAGGGTAAGTTGGGTGGACAAGCCCAAGTGCCGAGGGCTTCGGGAACTTGGCGGATGTTAACGGATAATGTGAATGAACTGGCTTCCAATTTGACGATTCAGGTGCGGGCAATCTCCGAAGTATTGATCGCTGTAACGAGAGGGGATTTTACGCGATCAATCACCGTTGAAGCACAAGGAGAAGTGGCTGTCTTAAAAGATACTGTCAACCAAATGATCGCCAATCTGCGCGAAACAACCCAGAAAAATGCGGATCAGGATTGGCTGAAAACCAACCTTGCCAAAATTACGCGAATGTTACAAGGACAGCGCGATTTAGAAGCTGTTTCCAAACTAATTCTGTCGGAACTTGCGCCCCTAGTCTCGGCTCAACATGGCGTATTTTACTTAATGGATACACAGATATCCTCATCCTCTGCTACTTTAAAAATGCTGAGTAGCTATGCCTATCGAGAACGCAAACACCTCGCCAATCAGTTTCATATCGGTGAAGGTTTGGTCGGACAATGCGCCCTCGAAAAAGAACGCATTTTACTCACTGAAGTTCCGTCCGATTATATAAAAATTAGTTCGGGGTTAGGTGAAGCTTCACCTCTGAGCGTGGTCATGCTGCCCGTTGTTTTTGAGCAGAAAGTAACGGCGGTGATTGAATTAGCTTCTTTCCACAGATTTAGCGAAATTCACCTTGCTTTCTTAGATCAGCTAACCGAGAGTATTGGCATCGTTCTGAATATGATCATCGTGAATATGCGGACAGATGAATTGCTCAAACAGTCGCAGTCTTTGGCGGAAGAATTACAAACGCAACAAAATGAACTGCGCGAAACGAATAAACGCTTAGAACAACAAGCACGATCGCTGCAAGTTTCTGAAGAATTGTTGAAAAATCAACAGGAACAGTTGCAACAAACCAATGAAGAATTGAAAGGAAAAGCACGACTGCTAGCAGAACAAAATAAAGAAGTTGAACGGAAGAACCATGAAATCGAACTTGCAAGGCTTTCCTTAGAAGAAAAAGCTGAACAACTGGCGCTAACTTCCAAATACAAATCTGAATTCTTAGCAAATATGTCCCATGAATTGCGGACACCGTTAAATAGTTTATTGATCCTAGCGCGATTGCTATCAGAAAATGGCATGAGTAATCTCAACCAAAAACAAGTTGAATATGCCCAAACGATTTACGGTGCTGGCAACGATCTCTTAGCGCTAATCAATGACATTCTCGATCTTGCCAAAATTGAATCAGGCACTAGCAACATCGAAATTGAGCAGATGCCCTTCGCGGAATTAGAAAACTATATCGACCGCAACTTCCGTCAACTCACCACAGACAAAAATCTCAGTTTTAACGTTGACTTTTCGCCCTCTTTGCCCAGCGCCATTTATACCGATGCCAAACGCTTACAACAGATCCTCAAAAATCTGCTGTCCAATGCGATTAAGTTTACTGAACATGGCGAAATCCGCTTGCAGGTAGAACCCGCAGCTTTAGGTTGGAATCTAGAAAATGAGAACTTAAATTCTGCCGATCTGGTGATCGCTTTCTCCGTAACCGATACAGGTATTGGGATTCCCGTTGCTAAACAAAAAATCATTTTTGAAGCCTTCCAACAAGCCGATGGCACTACCAGCCGCAAATATGGCGGTACGGGCTTAGGCTTATCGATTAGCCGAGAATTGACCAGACTGTTGGGCGGCGAAATTACCCTCGTTAGTCAACAGGCAGTCGGCAGTACATTTACCCTTTATTTAGGTCAAAATTACACCAGAAATATCATCCTGCCCTATCCCAAAGACAGCCAAGGAGATCAGAAAACCATCAACAAAGGTTCTGTTGCGCTCCCTCTGCTCACAAAGGAAAGGTCTCTGGTAGATGAAGACATCGCCGTCCCACCTATCTTAACGTCAATAATTAGCGATCCCTTAACTTCTTGTCTAATATTCAAGGATGATCGCGAAAATATCACTGAAGGCGATCGCCTGTTATTGATCGTAGAAGACAACTATCCCTTTGCCGCAATTGTTTTAGAAGAAGCTCACAATCAAGGATTTAAGGCAATTGTTGCTCTAGATGGCGAAACTGCCTTAAATATCGTCCAACAATATCAGATTCAAGCCATTATTCTTGATATTGGCTTACCCGTTATGGATGGCTGGAAGGTTCTCGATCGCCTCAAACACAATCCTAAAACTCAGCCAATTCCTGTCTATGTGATTACGATTTGGGAAGGAGAGCAACGCAGCTTGGAAATGGGGGCGATCGGCTATCTGCAAAAACCTGTCACCACTGAGAGTATAGCCCAAGCATTACGGACACTCATGGCTGCTGCCGATCGCACATCCAGAAACCTGTTAGTAATTGAAAATAACCCAGAACAGCGCCAAGCAATTATTGATTTATTGGGCAATCATGATATTGCCACAATAGCCGTCAGTAATGGCGAAACCGCGATCGCCACTTTAGAAACTGCAACTACTGAGTTTGATTGCATCTTGCTAAATTGGCAACAGCCAGATTTCAATGGTTTTGACCTAATCAAAAGGCTGAAACTACAGCTTACTCACCAGAAACAATTCAACTTAGTCTTTTTACCGATAATTGTTTACAGAGATGAACCTTTTTCGACAGAAGAAAAAGCCGAACTTAAACAAATCGGTGCAACGCTGATTTTGGAAAAAGACGGGCTGCTGCTAGATCGGATTCTTAGTGCTACTAATTTGTTTTTACATCGCGACAAAAAAAACTTATCTGAATCCACAAAAAAAAGACTAGAACAATCTCATCCACTGAATACAGGATTAATCGGTCGAAAAGTTTTAATTATTGACGATGATGTGCGTAATATTTTTGCCCTTACTAGTATGTTAGAATTTTATCGAATCGAAGTAATCTATGCAGAAAATGGTCGTGATGGTATTGCCATCTTGCAGAATACACCCGATATCAATGTGGTATTGATGGACATGATGATGCCCGACTTGGATGGTTATGAAACGATTCGTAATATTCGCCAGATTTATGCATTGCGTTCTCTACCAATTATTGCCTTAACTGCAAAAGCGATGCTAGGAGATCGGGAAAAATGTATCGAGGCAGGAGCTTCTGACTATATTCCTAAACCCGTAAATACTGATCGATTGCTTTCGCTTTTACGTGTTTGGCTATACTAGATTAACTACATTAGAAACCATTTAAGAAATCTAAGAGATCTCATCTAGCTAATCTTTTCAAGGAGGGGAGATTTCAATTCTTCTTTCCCCTTTTTAAGGCGGATTAAGGGATATCAAAAATCCTCAAACATGGTCTCAAATAATTAAGAATTAGTGCTTTAATATGGACAATCAATATTCCATCATCAATATTTTATTAGTTGATGACAATGAACGTAATTTATTAGCTTTAGAAGGATTACTTCAGAGCTTAAGTGTAAATTGTGTCAAAGCCTCTTCTGGAAAAGAAGCTTTAAAATGTCTATTGACTCAAGAATTTGCTTTGATTTTGTTGGATGTCCAAATGCCAGGAATAGATGGCTTTGAAACAGCTAAAATAATTAGAAAAAGAGAGAAAAATAAATACACTCCAATTATTTTTGTGACCGCCTATATGCCTACTGAAGCGAATATTTTTAAGGGGTATGAAGTTGGCGCAGTTGATTATATAGTTAAACCAATCGTGCCAGAAATATTGTTATCAAAAGTCAAAATATTTATTCAAATATTTCAGCAAAATTATGCAGTTAAACAGAAAATACAAGAACATAAACGTACTCAAGAAGCACTATTCATTGAAAAAGAATTAGCGCAAGTGACACTCAAATCGATTGGTGATGCCGTAATTACCACGAATACTCAAGGTTATGTTACTTATCTCAATCCCATGGGCGAATATCTAACGGGTTGGAGTGAAAAGGAAACTCAAGGTAGGCATTTGTGTGAAATTTTCGCAATTGTTAACGAAACCACAAAAGAATTAGTAATCAATCCAATTTTCGAAGCTTTAGAAGAAGTTAAAACTATCAATCTCGCTAAAAATATGCTTTTGATTGGGCGTGATGGTAGGGAATTTTCCATTGATGACTCCGCCTCGCCCATTCGAGACAGAGAAGGTAATGTGGTTGGAGTGGTGATTGTGTTTCGAGATATCACCGAGTCCCATAATTTCAATCGTCAATTGTCTTGGCAAGCCAGTCACGACAACCTCACGGGCTTAATTAATCGCATGGGATTTGAACTGAAACTCGAAGCCGCGATCGCATCCGCTCAAAATGAACAGCATCATCATGTTTTGTGCTATTTGGACTTAGATCAATTTAAAGTGATCAATGATACTTGCGGTCATGCCGCAGGCGATGAGTTACTTCGCCAAATATCAAAACTGTTGCAACAGCGCATCCGTGAATCGGATACATTAGCGCGTTTGGGAGGCGATGAATTTGCTTTTCTGCTTCATCAATGTGATCTAAATAAAGCAACTGAAGTAGCGGAAGAAACTAGGCAAATGATTGAAAAGTTTCATTTTGCTTGGAACAATAAAACCTTCAATATTGGTGTCAGTATTGGCGTAGTATTGATCGACCATAGCACCCAAGACAACAATACGGTTTTGGGAATAGCCGATGCCGCTTGTTATGCAGCAAAAGCAAGGGGACGCAATTGTATTCAGATATATCAAGACAATGATTATGAATTGCTAAGACAACGCAAAGAAAGACTATGGGTAGTCCAAATTAATCAAGCATTAGAAGACAACCGTTTTTGTCTGTATTATCAAAAAGTAACGCCAATTAAATCTCATGACAAGCCAATTTACAATGAAATTTTGTTGCGCCTGTTAGATGAAAAAGGCAAACTAATTCTTCCGAATATGTTTATTCCCGCAGGAGAACGCTATGGATTAATGCCAAATATTGATCGGTGGGTGATTAGTACTTTCTTCAATAAATATCGCGATTACCATCACCAAAACCAGAAATATAGCAATCTTTCTCAAAATTTGTATGCCCTGAATATTTCGGGCGCTAGTATTAATCACGATCATTTTATTGATTTTTTAAAAGAACAATTTGAACAAGCCCAAGTTCCACCCCATACAATTTGTTTTGAAATTACAGAAACTACTGCCATCGCCAACTTTGACCAAGCGATCGCATTAATTAATGAACTCAAACAACTAGGTTGTTGTTTTGCCCTCGATGATTTTGGACATGGAATGAATTCCTTTGATTACATCAAATATTTTCCCGTTGATTTTTTAAAAATTGATGGTAGTTTTGTGCTGAATCTGGTTAATAGTGAGATCGATCATGCGATCGTTGAGAGTTTTAATCGCATTGGTCATGTAATGAATCTGCAAACGATCGCCGAATTTGTGGAAAATACCGTTATATTAAAGGAAGTAGAGATGATCGGTGTAGATTACGCCCAAGGCTACGCGATCGCCAAACCCGTTCCTTTTAAGTTTGAGAATATTGTTTAGCTACTAATCCCCATCGCTTAGAGCCGATCTGTCTTTTATGCTATTCTCAAGAAGCCATCGTTATTGATAATGCTATGACTTCTATGGAGACCACCTATTCACCTGAAGCCCTCAAGGCTGAACTTAATTCTAAGGGTTGTCGCATGACACCCCAGCGCGAAGTAATTTTAAGTACTTTTCAAACCCTACCTGAAGGTGAACATTTAAGTGCCGAGGATCTATATGAACGGCTCAAGGTACAGGGTGAAAATATTAGCCTTTCCACCATCTATCGCACTGTGAAAATGATGTCCCGCATGGGTATTTTGCGTGAATTGGAGCTTACCGAAGATCATAAGCATTATGAAATCAATCAACCTAAGCCCCATCATCATCACCATTTAGTTTGTGTCAAAACTAACCGTGTAATCGAGTTTAAGAATGATCAAATTCTAACCATCAGCAAGAAAGTTGCCGATAAGTATGGCTTCTCAGTTTTAGATTGCCAACTCACAATTATCGGAGTCAGTCCAGAGGGGCAACGTTCTATTTTTTAGCTGGCTGTTGCTTAATTTTGTTTGGCAAAATCTTCTTGAGCATAAACCCGAAATCGGTCTAAATCCTGTTGCAGAGTAGATTCTACTAACTGCCCTAAAAACAAATTATCCATAAGCTGACCGATCGCTGGCATTGCGTAGGCAATACTTAATTTCACAATAGTTACATTATTGGGACGACCATAAAACCGCACTGCACCACGATTGGGCAGGCCGCCAATGGATTCCCATTGCATAATTTGATTAGGGATTAGTTTAAGAATCCGAGATTTCCAAGTAAAGGTTAAGCCATTTGTGCCAAGCTTCCAAGCCGATATTTCAGGATCATCTGTAATTACAACAGAGTCAATCCACTTCATCCAACGGGGCATCGCGCTTAAGTCTGACCATAACGACCACGCATATTCCACGGGAATAGTCACTTCAGTTTGGACGGTATGTTCTAGCCAGTCACTCATTGGATAATAGTTAATTGTTAATAATTGTTATCTGTATTAATTATATCGCAGATTTCGTATATAGAAGAGAACACCCGACGGATTTGCTGTTTATGTATATGTATAGCCGTAGTCAGTCTTCTTAGGACATAAAACCCAAATAACGTGGGGCGGCGCAAAGCGCCACCCCACGTTATTTGGGTTTTGATTTGTCCTAATACAAGTGGCTATACCCATATCAGCATGTATCAGAGAAATACGAGTATTGGGGCTACTCATATTTCTCTGGGTTAAGCGTGGCAAAAGCGATAAAAGTAATGTATCGCTTAGGGAATAGTCATAAGACTAGACTAAGTGACAACAAACGTAATAAAATGCTAAAGCGGTATAGCTAGTTTGACCACTGGAAGAGTTTGCTGTGGGTTTTTTACGACATTTTACGAAAGACATTGGTATTGATCTTGGTACTGCTAACACACTCATTTATGTGTCTGGCGAAGGTATTGTTCTCCAAGAACCATCTGTGGTTGCGATTGATCAACGCGACAAAACCGCATACGCAGTCGGAGATGAAGCAAACAAAATGATCGGGCGCACCCCTGGCGACATTATTGCCGTGCGTCCACTCAAAGACGGGGTAATTGCCGATTTTGACTCTGCTGAGCTAATGCTACGCGCCTTCATCCAAAAAGTTAAGAAAGGGGTTTTCAATCCTCGGATTGCGATCGGCATTCCTAGTGGCGTTACAGGCGTGGAATGGCGAGCAGTCATGGATGCTGCCCGCCGTGCTGGAGCTAGTGAGGTTTATCCCATTGATGAGCCTCTTGCGGCGGCGATCGGTGCAGGGTTGCCTGTAACTGAAGCGACAGGTAACATGATCATTGACATTGGTGGTGGTACTACCGAAGTTGCTGTTATGAGTTTACAGGGAATCGTCTTGAGCGAGTCTGTACGTGTTGCAGGCGATGAACTCAGCGAAGCGATCGTGAAGTACATGAAAACAGTACATAACCTCGTTGTTGGTGAACGTACTTCTGAAGAAATCAAAATTAAAATTGGTTCTGCTTATCCCAATAAAGAAGAAACTTCGATGGAAGTAAGAGGCTTGCACCTACTGTCAGGTTTACCTCGTACCGTCACAGTCAAATCTTCGGAAATTCGTGAAAGTATGAGTGAGCCACTTTCGGTAATCATTGAAGCAGTTAAGCGCACTCTCGAACGGACACCGCCAGAACTTGCTGCTGATATTATTGATCGCGGCATCATGTTAGCTGGTGGTGGGGCATTGCTCAATGGTATTGACACGCTAATCAGTCACGAAACTGGAATTGTGACACATATTGCCCCAGCACCTCTTGACTGTGTGGTGATTGGAGCTGGTCGTGTACTTGAAGATTACAAAAATTTGGGTCGTGTATTAACTAGCCGTTTGAAAAGTTTATAGGTAACTTTTTCATGGATTCAATTCGGAGTTGGTGGGAGCGTTATAGCTTTCAAACTGCCATTGTTACTACTGGTATTGGCTTGGCTTTGTTTATTCGCCAGACTCAAGGTGTGGCAATTATGGAAACCTATCAGTTTCTCAGCAAACCTTTCCAAGCAACAGTGTCTAGACAAGAGCTAATCCAAGACGCTCAAGTACGAGAGCTAAAGTATCGGTTGACTGAGCTAGAGTCACAAAATCAAAGCATGAAGGAGCTTTTGTCTGTAAAAGTTCCTTCTACTGATAATGGTATCTGGGCAACAGTGATTGGTCGTGGCGCTGATTCTTGGTGGAACCAGATATTAATTGCCAAAGGTAGTAATGATGGCATTAAGGCAGGTCATGTTGTCGTTGCTCCTGGTGGTTTAGTGGGACGTGTTACCCATGTTTCACCAAATTCCAGCCAAATTTTGCTGGTCAGTGATCCTAACAGCCAAGTCGGTGTTATTGTCAGTCGTAGTCGTTTTAGCGGAATGCTGAAGGGACAAAGTCAAAATACTGCAATCCTAGAATTTTTTGAGCGCGATCCTGACATTAAAGTTGGTGATATTGTCAATACTTCACAATTCAGTACTCTATTCCCTGAAAAAGTTCCTGTAGGTCGTATTAAGTCAATTAATCTCGATAAGCAGCCTTCTCCTGAAGCAATTGTTGAATTTTCTACTCCTCTTGGCTTGCTGGAATATGTAAAAGTTTATCCATTTCAAGAAAAGCGCTAAATGCCCGATCGCAATTCTTTCTTATCCAAAAAACTTTTAAACTGGGTGGTGACCATCGCTTCGCTGTTTTTATGTATCTTAGCGATGTATACCCGATTTCCCGGAATGACTTTGATGGGGATTTCCCCTAACTGGTTGCTTATCTGGTTAGTAGCTTGGAGTGTAAATCGTCCTGTCTTTCTATCAGTGATGGTAGGTATATCTTTGGGCATCGTGCAGGATGGAATGACTTTTGCAGATGTAAGAATTGCCCCCACTCATGTTTTAGGACTAGCAATCGCAGGAGGCATTACGTCCCTCTTGCAAAAGCAACGCTATATGCAGGAAGATTTTATTTCGATCGCCTTAATTGTGTTTGGGATGGCGGTAATTGTTGAGACGATGCACGCAGTGCAGTTAACCGTCATGGGCGCAAAGATTGCTAATGTGTGGGCTTTACATCAGCTAATTGCGCTAAGTTCCGCAATTTTAAGCAGCTTATGGTCTCCTGTTATTTATTTCCCACTTAGTCGTTGGTGGCGATCTATGGATAGGCAAGAAGACTAAAACCATGCTTTGCAAAGGTTTTAGAGTAATGCGTTGGTTGCGTTCATCACCAAGATAAGAAGATTAAAACCTGTGCAAAGCACAGTTTTTAGAATAAACAGATGGAGTATCTATTTTTTGGTTTAGCGATCGCTTTAGTCATTGGCTTTGAGTTTGTGAATGGATTTCATGACACGGCTAATGCTGTAGCTACTGTTATTTATACAAATACGCTAAAGCCAACCTATGCAGTTGTGCTATCAGCGATTTTCAATTTGATCGGAGTACTCACTTCGAGCGGTACAGTTGCCTTTGCGATTATTGCCCTGTTGCCTGTAGATCTAGTGGTGAATCGATCAACATCGCAGAGTTTAGTAATGGCGATCGCTCTACTTCTGTCGGCAATTATCTGGAATTTAGGAACTTGGTATTTGGGATTACCTGTATCTAGTACCCATACCTTAATTGGCTCAATTACAGGAATCGGGATTGCTAATTCTGTCATAAATTCTTTCTCTTCGACAAAGAGCTATTGGTGGGATGGCATTAATTGGCTGAAGATGCAGGAAATCTTGATTTCGCTTGTAATTTCGCCATTACTAGGATTTTGCGGCGCTGCAATTCTATTTCTAATAGCTAAATATTTAATACGCCAAGATGAACTTTATACCGCACCAGAAGAGAATGCTCCTTCGCTATGGATTCGCGCTGTATTAGTTTTAACTTGTTCGGGTGTGAGTTTTGCCCACGGATCTAATGATGGACAGAAGGGAATGGGCTTAATGATGCTGATTTTAGCGGCGATTTTACCTAGCTTTTTTTCTTTAAATTTGAATACAAGTCCTCAAGCGATCACCCAATTAGTTTCCTCATCAAATTCTGTAATTCCAGTCTTTTCTTCGCAGTTTCCAGTAAATACTCTGGCAAATATCAATCATGATCAATCTTTTATTGATAGTCGCGACGCGCTTAGCCAATTTCTGAAACCACAGGGGCAATTGAATGAAGATATTTGGCGATCGCTTGTTGCTGAAAGTGAAATCATTGCCAAGAAGTTATCAGTTGATAATAATTTGTTAGATATTGCCGAAACCGATCACTACCAAGTTAGAGATGATATTTATCTTGTTACTAGTGCGATTACCAAATTAGAAAAACAACAACTATTGGCTAAGTTTGACCATCCAGAAATAATCACTAACTATCGCAATCAACTGGAGCATCTCACTAAATTTATTCCCTATTGGATCAAAACTACAATCGCACTGACTCTCGGTTTAGGAACAATGGTTGGCTGGAAGCGAGTTGTCGTTACAGTTGGCGAAAAAATTGGCAAAGAGCCTCTTAACTATGCCCAAGGAGCCTCCGCCGAGCTAACCACGATGGCAACAATTAGTGCTGCCGATTATTTCGGATTGCCTGTGAGTACTACGCATATTCTTTCATCAGGCATTGCTGGCTCAATGGTTGCCAATCATTCTGGTGTGCAAATGGATACTTTAAAAAATCTTTTGTTAGCTTGGTTGTTAACCTTGCCAAGTTGTATTTTGCTTGGTTTTACGACTTACATTATTGGTCTATTTTTACTTAAACCTTAGAATTAAAAACCAAAGCAAGAACTGTGGCGCGTGCGCCACAGTTCATGGAATTTTATATTTAATTGCAGCAAGCTACTTATAAATTGTCATCCTTACGTTCAAAACTGCTAAATTTAATTAATAATTAATATAAGGATGTAGTTAAAACTACATTTTTCTTCTGTTTTTTAGATCTTTGTAAAGCTAAGCCCCCGTAAATCATATGCCTAAGAAGACCACAGTTATTTCCCCCTCGATCCTTTCTGCTGACTTTAGCCGTTTGGGTGACGACATTCGTGCAGTTGATGCGGCGGGTGCGGATTGGATTCACGTCGATGTGATGGATGGTCGTTTCGTTCCAAATATCACCATTGGTCCATTAGTTGTGTCGGCAATCCGTCCTGTCACCACCAAAATTTTAGATGTACATTTGATGATTGCTGAGCCAGAGAGATATGTAGCTGACTTCGCAAAGGCTGGCGCAGATATCATCACCGTTCATGCTGAACATACTGCTTGTCCTCATTTACATCGCAATCTCTCGCAGATCAAAGAACTAGGTAAATTAGCTGGTGTTTCCCTTAATCCTTCTACACCTTTGAGCTTTATTGAGTATGTGCTCGATCTCTGCGACTTGGTGTTAATCATGAGCGTTAACCCTGGATTTGGGGGGCAGAGCTTTATTCCTAATGTAATTCCTAAAATTGCTAAGTTGCGTCAAATTTGTGATGAGCGTGGACTTGATCCTTGGATCGAAGTTGATGGTGGTCTGAAGGCAAATAATACTTGGCAGGTTCTAGAAGCTGGTGCTAATGCGATCGTCGCTGGTTCGGCGGTATTTAATGCTCCTGACTACGCCAAGGCAATTACTGATATTCGCAACAGTAAGCGTCCTGAATTGGTAACAGCTTAAATAAAAAGAAGGGTCGCAGTGCGACCCTTCTTTTTTCATATGAGTAATTTGGGTGGACTCGATAAAAAGAGAATACTGTTACTAATCCAAGGTTGATTTTCAGGCAAAACCAAGCCAATAATGCCAGCTTTTTTGAGAACCAGTACCCCTTTCGCCTCTCCCCAGATGAGCAGTTCAGCCCAAGCGGTCAAATCTGGCTCATGACCAATAATCCCTAGGGATACTCTATTCGGTTGTGGATGCTGAGCAACCCATGTAGCCAATCCCTGAAGCCATATTTCAAAACTACCTTCAGGGGCTAGTTCAGATGATTGCTGAACAGTAATTCCAAAGATATTCTCAAATATCTTTGCTGTCTGCTGAGCGCGAACTAAGGGACTAGTTTGCAATAAATCAAAGCGTAATCCTAAGTCGTAGAGGCGTTTGGCAACTTGCTTAGTTTTTTTACGCCCCTCATCGGTCAGAGGTCGCAAAGCATCATCCTCGTAATTCTCACGATCTTCAGCAATACCATGTCGAATTAAGTAAAGACTAGGCATTGACTAAAAAACCTTCAAGCAATCCTTCAAATAAAGCTTTGCCGTCAGTACCACCCAAAATTCCTTCGGCAGCGCGCTCAGGATGCGGCATCATCCCCAGTACATTACCTTGTTTGTTACTAATTCCAGCAATATTAGATACTGATCCATTAGGATTCGCATCATCATTGATATTACCGATCGCATCGCTATAACGGAATACAACTTGATTATTATCTTCAAGTTCTTTGAGAGTATCAGCTTCCGCGAAATAGCAACCTTCACCATGAGCAATCGGTAAAGAGATTACTTGCTGCTTTTGATATTTCTTGGTGAAAGGTAAATCATTGCGTTCTACCCGCAAAGGTACGCGATCGCAAATAAAGTGCAAATCGCGATTTCTGACTAATGCACCTTGCAATAAACCTGATTCAGTCAAGATCTGAAATCCATTGCAAATACCAAGTACATACTTCCCTTTGGCGGCATGTTCTTGTAAAGATTTCATTACAGGCGCAAATTGAGCGATCGCCCCACAGCGCAAGTAATCACCATAGCTAAATCCCCCAGGCACAACAATTACATCACAATCGCTAATATCGGTGTCACTATGCCAGATCAATCTGGTGGGCTGTTGCAAAATTCCGCTAGTAACCGTAGCAACATCGCGATCGCAATTAGAACCAGGGAATACGAGAATACCAAATTTCATATTGTCAATTCCTAATGTCAATTTCTAGGCGATCGAGATTAATTCAACTCGGTAATCTTCGATTACAGGGTTTGCTAATAACTTGTCCGCAGCTTCATTTAACTTCTGAGATGCGTCAGATTCGTTATCTGCATCAAGAACAATTTCCACATACTTACCGATGCGAACGGAGTCAACGTGATAGTCCAGTTGCTTGAGTGCCGACTGTACCGCAGTGCCTGCTGGATCAAGTACTGATGGTCGGAGGGTAACAAATATACGGGCTTGGTACTTCATGCTTGATGCGATCTTAATTGAATCTAATTTTACAGCGCTTTGCGGACAAAACCGAGGCAAGAAGCTTTTGAAAGTGTTATTTTACGACACTTTCAAAAACTTCTTAAGGTATTTCGTAAAAGAGGGTTCGCCAGTGCGAACCCTCTTTTAGTTAATTAATCCTCATCATCAAAATCATCGTCATCTTCTTCGTCATCGTCATCATTAAATTCCACATCATCATCCACTAGCTCATCATCAAAGCTACGACGACTACGAGGCTTATCAATGACTCGGATTGGCTCGATACGAGGCTCAATGATTTGATAATTACGAGCAGTGTTGTCATCAATGATCACATCATCCGCTTCTTCGTCATAGCCAAGATCTGGCTCATAGCCAGTCTCAACATCAACGATTGGAGTATCGTAAGCATTGAAACCAGTACCCGCGGGTATCAAACGACCGATAATCACGTTCTCCTTCAAGCCGCGCAACCAGTCAGACTTACCTTCGATTGCTGCTTCCGTGAGAACACGAGTGGTTTCTTGGAAACTAGCTGCCGAGATAAAGCTATCAGTATTCAAACTTGCCTTAGTGATACCCATCAATACAGGCGTGTAATCCGCAGGCGCACCGCCTGTGATATCCATCGCCTCGTTGATTTGCTCAACTTGATGCAGTTCAACAAGTTCCCCTGGTAAACGAGTGGTGTCGCCACCGTCCTCGATGCGCACCTTGGAGGTCATTTGCTTGACGATTACTTCGATGTGCTTATCGGAAATGTCTACACCCTGAGATTGGTATACAGATTGGACTTCGTTCATCAAGAACTCTTGTACCTTCTGTAAACCGATGAGGGCAGCTTGGCGAACGCCTAAAGATTCCTTGAAAGCATGGAAGTAAATATCGAGAATGTCATGGGGATTAGCGGGACCATCGGTAATCGCTTCACCTGCCAAAACCTTTTGACCATCGGAGATGATCACACTTTGACCAGCATTGAAGGAATAATCATCATCCAATGTGCCATCATCACCAAGAATCTTAACTTCAGGATTATCGTCAGAATCGTAGGTAACTTGGGCAGTACCTGAGGTACGAGCTAACACACACATTTCCTTGGGCTTACGAGCTTCAAGAAGTTCTTCAATCCGAGGTAAACCTTGGATAATGTCCCCTGTTTTTGCACGCTCAAATACCAGTAGCGCAATGTTGTCACCGCGTTGGACAAGGTCAGCATCATGGATTTGCAACAATGCCCCAGGGGAGACAAGGTAAGGACGACCAATACGGAAGACTATTTTGCCATCTTCAACCTTAAGGACTTGACCCGATTCTTCCGTAATTATCCCTGCACCAATTTCGTCGCCTGCTCTCAACAGATCTCCAGCTTGGACGCTAGGGTGATGACAAGTAGAAGTGATGCAATCAGATTCAGTAACCACTAGCAACCGGCGCACTACTTCCGAGCCTTGGCGAATACCACGAATTTGTCCCGCACGTTTGCAAAGAATTTCAGTACGAGCGACAACTGCACCAGGATCGATGCGATCGCCGTCATTTACGAGCAAACGAGTACGAGAATTGCTATGGGCAGGATCACCAGAGGTGTCTTGACGAATGACAAGGGATTCGAGAATTACTAGTTGCAAACGCAGACTACCAGGGTCTTTGTCGTTAGGAATGAACTCAATATCTGCCGCTAGTTGTGGAGCATCAGTATCAACTTCTAACAACAACTGGGTCTTGAGTAGCTCAACGCTATCGATCGCCTTAACGCGATCGCCATCTTTGTAAGGAATCCGTTGGACAGCGCGTAAACCAATAGAGCGCCCCTCTTGGTTGACGGATTCTTGGCTAGGAACCGTTGGCACATCAGGTACTTGGTACTCCTCAACAGGACGTAGCAATAATGCAGGTCCTTCAGTAGAATCCAAATATTCCACGTAACGCAATTCGGGCGAAGTCAACCCTGGCATAATTTCAGTACCAGGATAAGCCAAAGAACCATTCTTTTGAATCGCAGTTTGTGGATCGTCAACCAAGTGTAAATCCCCCGGTTTGATAACGATTTCCCGTAAAATGTCGTTCTTTTGGAATACTTCAACAACACCTGCGGTTTGACTGAAGATATCCTTAACAACTTCAGTGCCAGCTTCGATGAACTGGTTTTCTTCCACCATCAATAGCGAAGCATCCTTATTGACCTCATGGGTTTCTTCAGGAATCCAGAGCAATGTGCCTCCTTTAACGACTTCATAACCCTGTTTGCCCTTACTACGCTTGGCAACTTCCACTCCTGCAAATTTAATAATTCCGCCACTCTTAGTGTGATAGGTATCATCAATCAGTTCGGCAACCACTTGATTATTAGTCAGCTTTGTGCCTGGGGAAGCCTTGAGAGAGAAGTTTTGACCACCTTGAGTTTCGAGAATATAATGTTCGCGACCTTGATAGCTCTCTTCCTTGACGATCGCCTGATCAAGTACCACCGAAGCAGTAATAATTTCCACTTCACGATTATGGCGGCTATCTTCTTCGCTAAGACGCACCACACCACCATGCTCAGTGATCAAACGAGTTTCCGCTAAAACATCACCTTCATGGACTTGAGATTCATTTTTAACTGTGGGTTCTGCACCTGGAGGCAAGTTATACACTTCACCAGCCAAGACCCAAACCCGACCTTTTTCACCACGAGCGACATAGCTAGTGTTACCTTGACGGTCTTTCTTTTCCTCGATCGCTAGATCTGAGAATAATACTTCACCAGCCAGACCAGTATTAAGTGCCTTAGTAGCCTTTTCAGTAGTCTTACGAGAAGTCTTACCTGTGATGGATACCTCAGCCATTAACTGATTTTGAGCTACCTTCTGTCCGTCACTTACCAACAAAGTCGAACCTTGGGTAACTGCATAAACGCGCTTACCTTCAGAACTTTCAAGGGTGAAATCACCATTAGATTCTACGATGAATGCATCTTCGCCGTGACGAGTACGCAGAGGACGGACTTTCAACTTCTTGCTGTATTTGATTGTGCCATCATGGGGAGCGCGTTGTTGTTCGGCAACTTCCCCAGTAAATACTCCACCTGTGTGGAAAGTACGCATGGTTAGCTGTGTACCCGGTTCTCCAATGGACTGAGCGGCGATAATTCCAACTGCTTCACCGATGTTTACTAATTCGGCATGGGCTAAGCTCCAGCCATAGCACATCTGGCAAACCGATCGGGTCGATTCACAGGTAAAGGCAGAACGTACCGAAACTTCTTCTACACCTGCCTTTTGTACAGCTAAAGAAAGATCTTCAGAAATTTCTTGATTGCGAAGCACAATCACTTCACCAGTTTTCGGATCAACAATATCCTCGGCAGCGACACGACCAAATAGGCGATCAGACAGCTTGATCAGCGTCTTTTCTCCATCTTTCATTGCCTTTAATCGAATACCGCGAGTCGTACCACAATCATTCTCACGGACAATTACATCCTGCGATACGTCTACCAGACGACGAGTAAGGTATCCAGAGTCAGCAGTCCGTAGTGCTGTATCTACCAGCCCTTTACGCGCACCGTAAGAAGAAATGATGTACTCGGTAACAGTCAACCCTTCACGGAAGTTGGTTTTAATTGGTAAGTCAATGATTTCCCCTTGCGGGTCAGCCATCAAACCACGCATGCCGACTAGCTGACGTACCTGCGAGATGTTACCACGCGCACCAGAGAACGCCATCATGTACACAGAGTTAAGAGGGTTATTGCTCTTAAAGTTTTTCACCACCTCATCCTTGAGGTTTTCGTTAGTCACGTTCCATGTGTCAATTACTTTTTGGAAACGTTCTACTTCCGTAATTTCACCTCGGACATAACGGTTAGCAGTTTCTTCAATCTCTTGCTCCGCCGCCGCTAGAAGTGCTTTCTTACTAGCTGGAACTTGCAAATCTTCAATACTAATCGATACCCCAGCTTGGGTTGCATAGCGGAACCCTAGCGCCTTCAGTTGGTCAGCAACATTAGCAGCACTAGTAGTTCCATAATGAGTAAAAGCCCAAGCAATGAGCTTTTTTAATTGTCCTTTGTCAATGGTGCGGTTAATAAAGCGTTGAGGCTTCTTTTCTTCAGGCGAATCCGTGTTGCTAATCGTGAAATCTGCCATGGTATTAAGCTATTAAATAATCTTGTAATTAGTTCAAACTTTTATAGTTAAGAAAAACTGTGCTTTGCACAGTTTTTCTTAACTTTTAACTAGCCAGCGATGCATAAATGGCTTGATTGAAAATCACACGCCCAGGGGTAGTTTTGACATATTGGGAAATCAATCCACCTTCAGCATCTTCGCGCATACGACGGAATCCAAATTCCTTAACCTTAGTACCGTCTTCTAAAACAGTAACCTTAGGATCTTCGCTATCGCTCTCTTCACCTTGACCTTCGATAATGCCTTCAAAGCGCACCCATACACTGGAATGAATATCGATTTCCTTCTGTTCGTAAGCCATCACAACATCATTGAAATTAGAGAAATAACGCCCTTCACCTTTTTGTTTGTCGGGGTTTTCAGTAGTGAGATAGTAACAACCTAAAACCATGTCTTGGCTGGGTGTGACAATTGGACGACCCGTCGCAGGCGAAAGGATATTATTAGAAGCCAGCATTAATAAACGCGCTTCAGCCTGAGCCTCAATGGATAGAGGTACGTGAACCGCCATTTGGTCACCGTCAAAGTCAGCGTTAAAGGCAGGACAAACGAGGGGATGCAATTGGATCGCACGACCACTAACCAGCAATGGTTCAAAGGCTTGAATACCTAGACGGTGCAGCGTCGGAGCGCGGTTTAGCATGACTGGGTGTTCGCGGATCACATCTTCGAGAACATCCCAAACGGCAGGGTCATTACGCTGAATCAGTTTCTTAGCAGCTTTGATGTTATTCACCAAGCCCGTTTTAATCAATCGATGAATTACAAAGGGCTGGAATAGCTCGATCGCCATTTCCTTAGGCAACCCGCACTGGTGAATCTTCAGGTTGGGACCAACGACGATAACCGAACGACCCGAATAGTCAACCCGTTTACCAAGCAAGTTTTGACGGAAACGTCCTTGCTTACCTTCGATAATGTCCGATAGAGACTTGAGGGGACGATTGTTTGCACCCACCACTGTCCGACCGCGACGACCGTTATCAATCAGGGCATCAACGGCTTCTTGCAACATCCGTTTTTCATTACGAACAATGATTTCAGGGGCAAGAATTTCCTGCAAACGCGCCAGACGATTATTACGGTTAATCACACGACGATATAAATCATTCAAGTCGCTAGTCGCGAAACGTCCGCCGTCAAGCTGCACCATTGGACGCAAATCGGGAGGAATGACAGGAATTACATCCAAAACCATCCAATCTGGCCTTGAGCCAGTTGCCACAAAGTTGTCAACGACACGCAAACGTTTGATCAATTTGGCACGTTTTTGACCTTTGGAGTTTTCAATATCAGTACGAAGGCGCTCAGCTTCTTTTTCAAGATTGATATTTTGCAATAATTGCTTAATTGCTTCAGCGCCAATACCGACCTCAATCCCATCTAATACTGGATCTTCAGCATAGATTTGATCTTCAAGATCAATCCATTGATCCTCAGAAAGCAATTGCTTGTACGAGAGATTATAAGCACTGGCGATCGCTTCGCCTGCTTCTACCACCTGATTTTCATGAACATTAGGCAAATGCTTAGGATGCAGTATATAAGCTCTTTCTATGCCATCAATACCGCGAATACGAATTTCACGGCTATTAACTGAGACAACTACACCATCAGCATCAGACTGAATCCCTGGGTTAAGGACAACATAGGCGTTAAAGTAAACGATCTGCTCAACATCCCGTAAAGGCATATCGAGTAAAGTCGCCATATAACTAGGAATCCCCTTGAGATACCACACATGGGTAACAGAAGCAGCCAGCTTAATAAAGCCCATGCGGTGACGGCGTACTCGAGACTCCGTAACTTCTACACCGCAGCGTTCGCAAACAATACCACGATGACGCACACGCTTATACTTACCACAATGACATTCCCAATCCTTGGCAGGACCAAAAATCCGTTCACAAAACAAGCCGTCCATTTCTGGCTTTAATGTGCGGTAATTAATAGTTTCAGGTTTTGTGACTTCACCAACCAAACTGCCATTTGGTAGAACTCGCTCGCCCCATTTACGAATGCGATCGGGTGATGCCAAGCCAATCTTGACATAGTCAAATCGCTGTTCCACTTTCGCCATACGTTACAACGTCCTTAGTAAATCGACTATTTATAAATTCTTTAACTGATTATCAATAAATTTGTAATTCGTAATTGATAATTACGAATTACAAATTACGAATTATCTAAGATTAGTCATCATCTTCATCAAAGTTGATATCGCCTCGATAGATTGACTCATAGGTTGGGCGACTTGGGGTGCGGCGAGAGCCAACATCCACCATCAGATCAACTTCGGTATCTTGGTTACTACCATCCTCAGATAGCTTGTGAACTGACACATCCAGACAGAGAGACTGTAGCTCGCGTACCAATACCTTGAAGGATTCAGGTGTACCAGGGCGAGGAATTGCATGACCTTTAACGATCGCATTGAGAGCTTCGTTACGTCCCGTCATATCATCAGACTTGACTGTGAGCAACTCTTGGAGAATATAGGCAGCACCGAATGCTTCCAACGCCCATACTTCCATTTCTCCGAAGCGCTGACCACCCTGCTGAGCTTTACCACCGAGAGGTTGTTGTGTAACCAATGAGTAAGGACCAGTTGATCGAGCATGGATCTTGTCATCGACAAGGTGAACCAGTTTCAGCATATAAGCCTTACCAACAGTCACAGGTTGATCGAAGGGTTCACCAGTGCGTCCGTCATAGACTGTCAATTTGCCAGGGAATTCATCATTGAAGACCCAATCCTTGCCAGTGTGATTACGAGCATGTTCTAGTTGACCATGTACCAACTCGCGAGATGCTTCTTCACCATACATTTCATCGAAAGGTACGATCTTGAAGCGAGCATTCAAGTTTTCCGCAGCCCAACCGAGCAAACATTCAAATACCTGTCCAACGTTCATCCGTGAAGGTACACCCAGAGGGTTTAACACGATGTCGAGGGGAGTACCATCGGGCAAGAAAGGCATATCTTCCTTCGGTAAAATGCGAGAAATAATTCCTTTGTTACCGTGACGACCCGCCATTTTGTCGCCAACCTGAATCTTTCGTTTTTGAGCGACATAAACACGAACAACCATGTTTGCTCCAGGGGGTAGCTCATCGCCTTGTTCACGAGTAAATACGCGCACATCAACAACACGACCTTTTTCACCGTTAGGCACACGCAAGGAGTTATCTCTTACATCGCGAGCTTTTTCACCGAAAATCGCTCTCAATAGTTTTTCTTCAGGTGGCTGATCGGATTCACCTTTTGGTGTGACTTTACCAACGAGGATTTCGCCAGAACTTACCCAAGCGCCGATACGAATAATCCCCTGTTCATCAAGGTTACGCAGAGAATCTTCACCAACGTTAGGAATTTCGCGAGTGATTTCTTCAGGACCTAGTTTTGTTTGTCTTGCTTCAATTTCGTATTTTTCAACGTGAATTGAAGTGTAAACATCATCAATTACAAGACGCTCATTAATCAGAATTGCGTCTTCGTAGTTGTAGCCTTCCCAAGGCATATAGGCTACGAGAATATTCTGTCCGAGGGCAATTTCACCGCCTTCGGTTGCTGAACCATCGGCAAGTACTTGACCAGCAACAACGGTATCGCCAACCCAGACGAGAGGACGCTGATTTAAGCAAGTATCTTGGTTCGATCGCTGATACTTTTGCAGACGATAAATGCTTTCAAGACCAGTATCATCTGCCTTAACGCGAATTTCATCGGCAGATACATAGGAGACTTCACCTGTAACTCGCGAGACGATTACCATTCCTGAGTCACGAGCAGCTTGAGCTTCCAGCCCAGTCCCAACCAAAGGACGTTCAGGACGTAGGAGGGGAACCGCTTGACGTTGCATGTTCGATCCCATTAGGGCACGGTTAGCGTCATCATGCTCAAGGAACGGAATCAACGATGTTGCCACCGAGATAATCTGTACGGGCGAAACCGCGACATAATCGATTTCTTCGGGACTTGCCGTACCCCATTCTTGACGATAGCGAATTGGCACAATTTCGAGGAAGATATAGCCTTCATCGTTGGTGGCTACGTCACCAGGAGCAACTCGAAATTCATCTTCTTCATCAGCCGTCATATAGACAGGCTCTTGATTTTTCAGAACTTTGCCGTTTTCGACCGCATAGTAAGGAGTCTCAATGAAGCCATATTGGTTCACGCGAGCATGGGTTGCCAAAGAACCGATCAGACCTGCGTTAGGACCTTCAGGAGTTTCAATGGGGCAGATGCGCCCGTAATGACTAGGGTGAATATCACGTACAGCAAAGCCTGCACGTTCACGGGTTAAACCACCAGGACCAAGGGCGCTAAGTCGTCGCTTGTGGGTAAGTTCAGCTAGAGGATTGGTTTGATCCATGAACTGTGAGAGTTGGCTGGAACCAAAGAATTCCTTGATCGCGGCAACTAAGGGCTTAGGGTTAACCAAGGATGCAGGGGTGAGAGCATCAACATCGGAAACTGTCATTCGTTCACGAATGATTCTTTCAAGACGGTTTAAGCCAACACGGACTTGGTTTTGCAGCAGTTCACCAACGGAACGCACACGGCGGTTGCCTAAGTGGTCAATGTCATCGATCTCACCAATATCAAACTTGAGGTTAATCAAGTAGTTAATGGCGGTGAGAATATCTTTTTCGGTTAATACTCTGGTTGTGTCAGGAGTGTTCAAGCGCAATTTTTTGTTGAGCTTGTAACGACCAACTTTACCTAAGTCATAACGCTTAGGATCAAAAAAGCGCGATCGCAGTAGTTCACGCCCACCCGACTCAGTGGGTGGTTCTCCTGGACGCAGCTTCCGGTAAAGCTCTTTAAGCGCTTCGTCTTCATCAAACTGACCTTCTTTGTCAATGGTCTTCTGGAAGTACTCTCGGTGAGTAAGCGCATCCAGAATTTCGGCATCACTTAAGCCGATCGCTTTCAGCAATACCTGCGCGGAAAGTTTACGAGTTTTATCAATACGCACCCATACAAGATCATTCTTGTCGGTTTCAAACTTCAGCCATGCGCCTCGGTTAGGGATTAGGCTGGCGTTGTAGGTGCGACGACCATTCTTGTCAATTTCTTGTTTATAGTAAACCCCAGGGCTACGGACAATCTGATTGACGATGACTCGCTCAGCCCCGTTGATAATAAATGTTCCGCGATCTGTCATCAGAGGCAGATCGCCAATAAAAACTTCTTGCTCCTTTATTTCTCCTGTCTCTTTGTTAATAAGCCGCGTGGGAACGTACATCTGTACGGCATAGGTCGCATCCCTACGTTTGGACTCGTCAACGCTATATTTGGGTCGCTTGAGTTTATAATCTTTGGCAATAAAATGGAGTTCCATCTTGCCCGTATAATCTGTAATCGGTGAGAAACTCTCAAGCTCTTCAATAAGTCCTTCTTCTAGGAACCATCGAAAACTCTCCCGCTGGATTTCTACAAGATCTGGTAGAACGAAGGCAGGAGTAACAAGAGTAGGCTTATTCATGCACTAATGACTGCAGTTTTAGTGGGCGGAGGATATGTCAAGTTTTGATTCAAGACATAAGCACATTATCCTAGCTTATCTATAATCCAATTGTCAAGCTGTTTTTTGATAAACTATGATTTAACAAAGAGCTAAACTTTTTATGTCGCGGGATTGCCGCGACATAAAAAGTTTAGCTCTTTGTTTTACTGCGATTTGCTTACTAAGTTTATGAAATCTGGTTATACTCTGCCCGTTTTTGCGATCGCTGCTGCTAAAGCCGCGATCCTTGCGTTGTTTCAAAAAAATACAACTTCTGTCGAACTTGATTTATTAGAGTCGGGAGTATGTGAAGTGGCGATCGCCCAAAGTGCCATCATTGATGAACATACAGCTCTAGCAATTTCTATCAGTGACCCAGGGGATAACCTTGATCTCACCGCAGGAATGCCTGTGTGGGCTTGGGTACAATTAGGATCGGTAACACCTGAATCGCCGCAAAGATTAATTCTTGAAGCAGGTGAAGGGCTAGGTAGAACGGCTAGTGGTGAACCTGCAATTTATCAGTTAGCAAGAGATTTAGCAGAAATAAATCTCTTGTCTTTATTACCATCGCAAACTACAGCAAGAATTCGGTTTATTTTGCCTGAAGGGCGATCGCTAGCTAAGCGAACTTCCAATGCTGCTTTTGGCATTCTCGAAGGTTTGTCTTTATTAGGAACTTCTGCCATATCCAAACCCCTCTCGGTGGAAGATAAACTTGAAGAATTTCGAGCGGATTTACGTGTTAAAGCAGAACATACAGAGGAAATTGCTTTTTATATCGGAGCAAATGGTTATCAAGTCGCGCAAAATCTGGGTTTTACAATTTCACAATTAGTTCAGACGGCAAACTGGGTGGGGGCAATGTTGGTCGAAGCGGCACTTTTGGGAGTGAATTCGATTACTTTAGTTGGCTATCATGGCAAATTACTTAAACTTGCAGGCGGAATCTTTAATACTTCAAGTCACTTAGCTGATGCCAGAATTGATATTCTGGTTCGAGCGGCTGTCCATAAGAATTTACCCCTTGAACTAATTCAAGCGATCGAGCGATCGCCTACTGCGGAATCTGTGCATAAATTGTTGGTCGAGCATGATTGCGATCGCCAAATTTTTGAATACATTACCGAACAGATTACCGAACGGGCTACTGCCTATGTCCAAAAATATGCCGATCGCCAAATTAATATCCGAACGGTGTTATGCGATCGTTTAGGGCAATTAGTTCTTTAAAATAAAGGCAGTGCAAAGCACTGCCTTTATTTGTTGAAGTTGAATTTAATGCTCGAACCTGTTTATATCGTCGGTGCGGGACCGGGTGATCCTGATCTCATTACTGTTAAAGGGCGCAACCTGCTCACCAAAGCTGATGTGATCATTTATGCGAATTCTCTGATCCCTGACTCAATGCTGCAATTTTGCCGCAGTGATGCTGAAATTATTCCCACTGCGAGTAAATCTCTAGAAGAGATTGTCGAAATTCTAATCGACAGGGTGCGATCGCAAAAATTAGTAGTGCGTCTCCACGATGGCGATCCTAGCCTTTACGGAGCAATTCAAGAGCAAATTGTTGCACTTACGGAAGCTGAAATTCCCTTTGAAATAATTCCGGGGGTGAGTGCATTCCAATTAGCTGCTGCTCGTTTGCAAGTAGAGTTAACAGTTCCTGAAATTGTGCAGACGATAATTCTCACCCGCATAAGTGGACGGACTCAAGTTCCTGAAAAAGAAGAATTATCGACACTCGCCGCTCATCAGGCTTCACTATGTCTCTATTTGAGCGCTTATCATGTCGAGAATGTTCAATCAAAATTAATTGAGCATTATCCATCTGATACGACAGTGGCTATTTGTTATCGATTAGGGTGGGAAGATGAAAAGATTTTGACAGTTCCTCTTGCAGACATGGCATCTACTACAATCAAAGAGAAATTGACCAGAACTACTCTATTTGTGATTAGCCCTGCTTTAAATCTTGTGAATAAGAATAGAAAAGAGCGATCGCAGTTATATATCTCTCACTACAAACGGCTTTTTCGATAAAGTTAATAAGAAAAAGATAAATGTTGCAAGGTTTAGGGAATAGCATTCGTAAATTAATCCGATCTGTAAACGCACAAATCCCTGTGGGAATGCTATGCCCCTACAAATTTTTTATTCATTCTCAACCCAAAAAAATTATTTGGTCAGGACAAAATTTCTAACCGATTGGCTTGATTAACTCCACGCCATCGCGACCATCGCCCGCAGCATTCAAAAATACTTTCACCTGTTCATCCTTAGAAGTTGGCAGAATTCGCCCCACATAATCAGCATGGATTGGTAACTCACGATGACCGCGATCGACTAAAACTAATAATCTGACAACTTTTGGGCGGCCATAATCATGAATCGCGCTCAAAGCAGCCCCAATCGTGCGACCGCTATAGATCACATCATCGACTAAAACTACAGTTTTACCATTGAGGTCAAAGGGAAGCTCAGTTTTGCTTGGTGTTCGCAGGCCAATTCGATCTAAATCATCCCGATAAAATGTGATATCTAGTGCTCCCGTCGGCACTAGGACACCTTCCAATGTGTCTATCTGCTTTGCGATCGCCACGCTTAGAGGTACACCCCGCGTATAAACCCCCAACAAGACAATATTTGCTAACTCATCGCTAGATTCAACAACCTGTGAAGCTAGCCGATTTACAGTACGGCGTAACTCGTCAGCAGATAAAATTTCGACAATCTTAGATTGCGGCACTACCTAACTCGTTAAATTAATCTAAATATACGATTATGGACAGGGATAATCAGCGTTTTGCACCGTCTATCGCTACGTTATATACAGCAATTTGTATTGGGGTAAAACCAAAAGTAGCTGATTTGTCCGTAAAGCGGACGAGTCGGCTACTTTAATAAAAATAGAGTAACGACACTTTGAGCCGTCACTCTATTTTTGAGGAGATTAATCTTTTCAAAAAGAAGATTAATCTTCAGATATATGCCTTTCGATGGTACTAGCTAGTGTTGTTCTGGGAACAGCACCAACAACTACATCTACACGCTGACCATCTTTAAATATCATGAGCGTAGGAATACTACGAATACCATATTGTCCAGCTACGGTAGGATTCTCATCGGTATTAAGCTTGAAAACTTTGATTTTGCCTTCATACTGCTCAGCTACTTCTTCCACGATAGGAGCAACCATACGGCAGGGGCCACACCAAGGAGCCCAAAAATCTACTAGAACAGGGATGTCACTTTTAAGTACGTCCTGCTCAAAGCTAGCATCTGTGACTGCGATCGCTGATGACATGCTTTGCTAACTCCCTAAATACTAAAAAAATTTTAACTGTCAAAATTTATGTGTAGCTAGTATAACAGTTCGCATCCCAAATTTGATAAAAACCAGAATTGTTAAGTAGAATACTCAATTTATTAAAACTAATTTTAGGAATTTCAACCTTGCAAGCACTAAAATCCGCCAAATTAATTTCACAACTTAGAATACTCATTTGCCAAAGTTATTTTATTTATAGCTAAAAAAGAAAAAACCGCCTTTGCTGCTCATAAGCTTAGGCGGAATGTGGTGTGAGGAGTGAACGGAAACTTGCGTCTCCGCTTACATATATATTGTAGTCTAATTCGTAGATGTACATACGATTACGTGCAGAGGGTCATGAAGGCGATCGCGCAATTTTTTCGAGTTTTTAAGAGTCGCAAAATGGCGGCGCTTTTGGCATTAGGTTTTGCTTCGGGATTGCCATACGCACTCACCGATGACGCTTTCCGGGCTTGGCTCACCAGTGCTAAGTTTGACCTCAGTACCATTGGTTGGTTAGGCTTGGTTTCTTTGCCCTATTCTCTCAAATTTCTATGGTCGCCTTTGATCGATCGCTTTGTGCCACCATTTTTAGGGCGGCGGCGGGGATGGATATTGCTGACACAGGCTAGTTTAGTTTTAGCGATATTGGCAGTCGCTTTACAAATGTTTGCAATTGGTAATGTTTTACCCACGGAAAGATCGGGTGGTTTGCCAATTTTAGCGATCGCGGCTTTAATTCTTGCTTTTCTCAGTGCGTCTCAAGACATTACGATCGATGCCTATCGTACTGATGTATTGGAAGCTCAAGAAGTCGGTGCAGGAATTGGCATTTGGGTATTAGGTTATCGGATCGCATTGTTATTTGCGGGATTTATCGGATTTAATTTAGCAAGTCAATGGGGTTGGGCTTGGGTTTATGTGCTGTTAGCTGTTGTCATGGGCTTAAGCATTATTGCCACGATCGCTTCTCCTGAACCGCCAGAAGTTGAGGCACGTCCTACAACCTTAAATGATGCCGTAGTTAAGCCTTTTCAAGAATTTTTCCAACGGTTAGGATTAACCAAAGTCCTATTAATTTTAGTATTTACGATCTTCTACCGTTTTAGCGATGCAGTAGTTGGCAAGATGGCAGTTCCTTTTTTGAAAACGTTATTTGATGATGGCACGATTGGTACGGTGCGTCAGGGAATTGGGCTTGTGGCAACCATTGTCGGAACCCTTGCTGGTGGCGCAATTTTAAGCAAAATCGGCATTAATCGATCGCTATGGGTTTTCGGGTTTCTGCAAGCAATTAGTAATATTGGCTATTATGCCATTTCGGTAGTTGGAAACAACAACACTAAAGTTTTATTTTTTATTGGCAACCACAATGCTGGAATTGTACTTTATGCAGTTCCACTCAAGGATTTAGTTTTTCTTGTGGCAACTAATGTCGAAAACTTTTGTGGCGGATTAGGAACCGCAGGTTTTTTAGGATTTCTAATGGTGCTTTGCAACCCAAGATTTTCGGCAACTCAATTTGCTCTACTTTCAAGCCTGTTTGCGGTTGGTCGCGATCTCTTAGCTTCGCCATTTTCAGGTGAGTCAGCCCAATTCATTCAGCGCAATATGTCATCGTGGACAGCGATTAATCAGATCTCTTGGCTGGCTGGCAGTGACGGCAAGGGTTGGGCGTTGTTTTTCCTCTTTACATTGCTATTGGCTATGCCTGGGATGATGTTTTTGCCATTTTTTGCACCTTGGAACGGAGAATTTAGGAAAGTGGACTCTTTACCCATAGATTAAATGGATTAAATAACTTCACCCGATCGTGTGAGGCAAAGAGAGTATAAGTTCTAGTAGTGTAACTCTCAATGAAGCCTTAAACTGACTGCACCCAGCGCCCCAAGCGTTGGGTTTTTATTTAGCCTAATATCGCCACACCAAAAAAAAGCAAGTCTACAAAAATTGTCCCAAGCACAGCACCGCCAAAAGCCCAATGAGCTAAGTTTGTAGATCGCATCGCTCTGTTCCCAATCAGCAAGAGCATCGCCGCTAAAACACAAGCCCAAGTCATGCCCCAAGGTGTTTCGACAAGAGCCAGTGCATTTTTTAAAATTGGCTGAGCAAGACTAAGATCAGACTCTACCTGCATCAAGGATTGCCAATCAGGAAACAGATGGGTGATGTAGAAATAGAGGTCGGTAATGGCTGTTCCCAATAATGAACCAATGTAAAACCAGCCGCCGACTCGGTGCGAATCTTGACGAGTTGCCCAGATTGCCCAAGGTAGGGCTAAGGCTTCGACAGGGACGTGATATGCGGGTTCCCAGCGTAGCCATCCCCAATAGAGGGAGCCACATAGCCAAGTAAGACTAAATCCCCAGATCAGACTGCCCCATGTTTTTGTTTTGGGTTCTTCTTGGAGATATTTGGCGATCGCTAACCAACCGACGGTACAAATTAAGCTCAACCAAGGGGCGTAACGCACAAGGGGAGCTTCAAAAAATACGGGGACGGATACTAAAAAGAGCGAAGTAAACCACATCCGCCAATGTGATAACAGAGAAGCGGTGGCTAATAGATATTGTGATAAATATTGGGGGAACGCTGACGAAACATTGGCAGTAAAGGGCATAACCTGCACTGTTGTTCGTACTAAAGGGCGCTCCTCAAGCTCAACCTTGTCAGGACTTAAAAACAAAGTATTTTAAAAAGTTATATTAATTTTTATTACTTAACATATTAACAGGCTTTTTTGAGCGATCCCCACAGACTCTAGTTTTTTTTAAGGTTGTCGTTCAAAAGTCTAGTGTGAACCTGAGCTAAGTCTTCTTTATGGTTCGATCACACTACAGGTATTCAAACAGCTATTAGCTTCTCCTGATTAAGATTTTGGAGAATGCTAATCTGACCAATACGCTGAAATTCTTTACTACTTTTATCAGCCAAATGTAGAACCCAAGGTAGCCTACATGAGCGGAAGCCACTAGCGGGATGTAACTGAGTTAAATGATATGTTTGCAATGCTAATAATTCTAGAGATGCATTTCCATACTCATGAACAACTCTCAGTGGTCGCGCACTACCAATAGTTCCACCTTTTTTTGTTGCTATTGGTTGACTAGTCACTAGAAGAAAAGAGCGCTCGTTAGGATTAAACACAACACTACCAATTTGAGCATCTCGATATACCTTTTCCGAACCTTGATCGATTTGCAAACCCATTCTTCCTGAGCCACTTTTACGAACACTTACAATGTCAACTGCAATATCTTTCTCTTGCAATGCACTTATAGTTTGCTGAAATTCTCCTTCCTGAACTAATCCATCTCTCATTAATAGGATACGACTAGGATAGCGATCGCAAATTTTGCGAAATCTGAGAATTAATTTAGACACAGTTTGCCAAACTGCTTGCCCCGAAAAACGCTCACCTCTTTGTACATCAGGGAGTTCCCATCCTAAACTTTGTCCATCTGCCATTACTGCAAAGGCTGACGTACCATAATAAAGCTCACCGTTTGTTCCTGTATCAAAGCCAATAATTAACTCGGCTGCTTCAGGATGCTGTAACG
This sequence comes from Pseudanabaena sp. UWO311, assembly GCA_943371975.1. GTDB lineage: Bacteria > Cyanobacteriota > Cyanobacteriia > Pseudanabaenales > Pseudanabaenaceae > Pseudanabaena. The sequence continues at coordinate 30,618 of CALRWX020000024.1, forward strand.
GCTCTAGTCGAATAGTCTGCCATCCTGCTTTACAAAGTAATCCCAAAACCACATTCATCGCCTTAAATGCATCAGCCTTGGGAAGAGGTAGTATAAATTGGGTGGCAATGCCAGCTTGCAATGCCTCTACTCTAATTTGCTTTTTTCGAGCATTTGTTAGCCAAGGGGCAACTACTAGAATCGTTTGTATCCCAGTTTCTGCCCATTCTTGCCAAAATATTTGTCGGTCTAGGTCATCTTGCGGCAGATCTTTTTCTGTTTTATAAGAAGCATACTCAATTTCAGCACCGCTATTTTGTGCCACTGTTTTCAGACACTTCTCCACTTCTTCAGGATATTTATGTGCTTCGTTGTGTAGATTTAGACAACCAAACTTAACTTCTCCACCCCTGACACATCCTTTGTATCGAACCATGCCAGTTTTATCGACTTCTCCATTTTTAGCAAATAGCTTTCCCTTCGGTAAAATGAATCCATTTACAGTGGAAGCTTGAGAGATCGTTGAGATTCCATAAATCTCTTTGATAATTCTGTTTGCTGTTTTTTCTGATTCTTTCAGACGAACATCTAAAGACTTTCTGATATATTCAGATATAGATTCCAATTTTTTCTGTTCTTCAGACTCAACCCTTTCCGCTACATTAGCTAACATCTCCATAGTCAAACAAGGTGAAAGCCTTTGGGATAGATGTGCTACTGGTTGAGCATTCCAATTATCACTAGCTTTTTTGACAAAGACAACACGAGAATTTTGAATTGCCTCCTCAGTAGCTCCGCTTCGTCGATGATATTCTGCCAACGTAATGCCCAAACCTTCAATGATCACTTGTTCTGAAGTTTGATCGCAAATATCTTCGTATTGCCAATTGATATAATGGTTGTTTTTGTCCTTGTAGTTATTGCGTACATATCTAATAGGCGCATCAGGATATTGATCTTGCCATTCGTGAAGTGTCCAAGGAGTATAAAAACGATGATGTAGATCAATTTCTAGGTAAAACGAACCATCGACATCAATAGTGACATCTATTCTTCTTCCTTTATGAATTTCCCATCCTTCACCACACTTTTCTGTCCCATCTTCTCCAGTAACCCACCAGATCAAGCCACCCTCAGCCGCCTTATCAATTGCAGATTTATTCCACTTACTTAAATTCGCTTCCAAGGATTTTCTTTCTAGTAGTTCAATTCCTTGTCTCTCATTAGAAATGGCGTAATCTAAAACTTTTGAATTAATAAGCTTTATTTCCCATTTATCAGTTTGTAATTTTTTTGAATCAATGGGCTGTTTGGCAATAATCTTATTCCCCAATCTGATCGCAGGAACCCCAAGTTTGTAACATATACTAGCGATCGCTCTTTGCTCGTCTCCATGCACAGGATTTTCTTTAAAATTACAGCTATATTCATCAACTGTACAATCAGCCTCAGTTAAATTCTTAACAAAAAAGCGATTCAAAACCAGAGAAGTTTCTTTGAACATAGATATTCAGAGATCGTTAAATCTTATTATATAATTAAATTAAGATGATTTTAAAATAATTCCTAGATATCAGCACTCTAAAATTAAATCTAGATAAAATGCAGAGAGAGCGTCGAATCAACATAATCAGTAAAAATATCTGCCCCACCTTTCCCCTCCTCAACTTCTACAGTTTCATCCGTAATAATCAAAATGCCTTTAGGAGTGTTTTGAGTCATGGTTTTTCTCTCCGAAAATTATTAATGTCAATATACAAAAAATTAAAGGCATCTAAAGCGATCGCCAAAGCAAAATATTACCGACTGTAGGGGCAGGGCATTCCCACAGCAATCTATAAATTTTAAGATTATTTTAATTTGGGAATGCTCTGCCCAAAACCTCACAACGCAGGGACAATTTATCGATGAAAGCCAAGAGGTTAGAGCATTTGCGTTTCAAGGTGATGGGCGGGGAGTATGAAAATATTGGCGCAAATGCTCTACCCCTTCAAGTTTATTGTTTTCAATCATTAAGGGCGAGAATAATTTCTGACAATAATGATTTTTTCATAAACAGTCAGAAATATTACAGAGTTAAAGATTGAGCATTAGTTTCAATCAATTTCGCCAAATCCTGTAAGAACTGCGCCCCATGAGCGCCATAAATTACACGATGATCGGCGGTGAGATTAACTTGCATTTGGCTAGCAACCTTGATTGCACCATCCTTGGTCGCCACAACCTGAGGACGCGAACCACCGATCGCTAAAATTGCACCAGTTCCAGGAGGCAAAATCGCATCGAAGCGATCCACGCCAAACATACCCAAATTGGAAATGGTAAATGTGCCAGAGTTATATTCATCGGGTTGCAATTGCTTAGCACGGGCACGTTCTACCAGTCCTTTCCATTCACGGGAAAGCGTATATAGATCGGTTTGATCAGCATTTTTCAACACAGGTGTAATCAAGCCACCATCATCCATCGCCACAGCTACAGCAACATTAATATTGCTCTTGTACTCAATACCGCGATCGCTAAGACTTGCATTTACCAAAGGATGCTTTTGCAAAGTTACCGCTACAGCCTTAGCCAAAAGAGCCGTCATGGTCACGCCCTTAGACTTGACTTGCTTGTAAAGAGCATCCAAAGCATCGGTGGTAATCGTGTAGCCCACACGGAATGTAGGCACGGAGAGGCTCTGATTCATGTTATTGATCACCGCCTTTTGCAAGGTGGTCAGAGCTTGAGCCGTACCCAATGCTGGTGCAGGGGCAGATGGTTTTGCGGCGGGTGCAGCAGTTACGGATGGGGCTGGTCCAGTGACAGGGGCGGTTACCTTTGCAGCAGTAGCGGATGCAGGTTGTAAAAATGCTTCGACATCGGCGGCAGTGACTCTGCCATTGGGACCAGTACCAGCGATCTTGGCTAGGTCAACGCCATTGTCTTTGGCAATGCGCTTAGCTCTAGGGGATACGATCTGACGACCTGATGGTGCGGCGGCTACAGATTTGCGAGGTGATGACACAACCACATCAGGGATTGAGGCGACGGAAGCGGCTGTGGGAGCCGAGACTAACTTCGCAGGAGGTTCTTCAGGTTGAGAGGATGTTGAGGAGCCATTTGATAAGGTGGATTGTCCAGTTGCCTTTTTCTTGGCTTCTTCGATTTCTTCTTTGGTTTCCGCAACATAGGCGATCGCCGAACCAACGGGGGCGGATTCGCCTTCAGGAGTAATGATTACGCCGAGATAACCTTCGTAGAAAGTTTCGACATCCATATCGGCTTTGTCAGACTCTACGATCACGACAGTTTCGCCTTTTTCTACCTTGTCCCCAGGAGATTTCACCCAAGAGGTGATTTTACCTTCAGTCATGGTGGAGCTAAGCGCGGGCATGAAAATTTCGTAAATCATAGGGAATTTATAAAAATTTATTTTAGAACGAACAAAGTCAATAGGTGGAGTCGAAACGCCATCATAAATCTTAACGTGTTTTGGCTACCGATAGCGAAATGAACGAATAATATAAAGTAAAGGGGAGCTTCTCGCCCCCTTTACTTTATATTATTCGTTCATTTCGCGGTAAATTGTAGCCGTAGCAGGCGAAGCTTGAGTGAGATATTGGAAAATCCAGAATTTAAATAAACCATCTAAAAACACGGGACCAGTTGATATAAAAAATTGAGATAAAGTTTTATTTTCTGGCAATCCAAAGTGCGCGAATACAACTGTTAATAGGGCATCCCATCCTTCACTAGAGTGAAAGCCGACGAAGATATCTGTCGAGACAATAATTAGAAAAGCTTTAGCATTGTCGTTAAGACTATATAGAACCTCATCTAAAAAAGCTTTGATCGTTTTTAGTTCTTTACGTCCTGATAGCAGAAATAGATAAAAGACAAATGCAGCAGTGAAATCAGCGAGAAGATTTTTGACGCCCTCAAGACTTTCTTCGTTATATTTTTTTAAAATCTTGACAGATTCTTTCTGAATTAAAACTTCTAGTTCTTCTGAAGGTTTTTTCTCTAGTTTTTCAGTTGTTTTTTCCTCAGCCTTAGCAGCTTCAGGCTGTCTAACCTCGGATTTGGATACCTCAGATTTAAGAGATTCTTGCTTTATATTTTCCTGCTTAGTACGGTTTTGCTCAAGAACAACTGATTTGATCATGTAATCAAATTCAAGCCTCTCTTTAGCTGCTTGTAATGCTTTAAATGCTTTCTCTTCGATCGCAGGACTAAACTTGATTGCCATGCTATTACTATCGACAAAGCTGTTGATCATGGGACTGAAAATCAAAGCTTTAGATAAAAACTGAACAGCAATCACAGATATGACAAGAACCACAATGTAACGTAAGGCTTGATTAATTCGCTCCCGTGATTGCCGCAATTCCTCAACAATACCTTTCTCATAATCAGAATAGGAGCCACTCAGATTTCGTTTAACTCGATCAAATGCTTTAAAAAATGATCCAGGTAAAATGCTTTTCTCAGGTTGAGGAGTCCGCCTAGGGCTTTTGGCTTTACTATTAACATTATTAAACATTTGGAACTTCTCATCATCACCATCTCTATCTTCATTCAAATCCTGACTACTTGAATTTGAAGGCTTGAAATCGACATCAATAACGCGATCGCTTGAATTGTTGTATTTTTCGAGGGTGTAATCAATAAAGGCAAGTTTCTGATAAATAGAGAATTTGCGGCTATTACCTCCGAGTTGATTTGCCGACAGTTGCCCATTGCTTACTGGATCAAGATCTTGATTATTGGGGGCATATTTGGCGATCGCTGTATTCGCCTGATTGGTTGAGCTTTGGGTTTGGAGATAAGGTAATGAAGCGCTTACTTTGTAAAAATTTAGTTTGAGATTGATGGTTCTGAGGTACTTTTGAAGCTGAATCTCAAAGACACTGAATACACTATTGCTAAAACTGCCATCATTAGTAATTTTATTGTCATTAAAGCTGTCTTCTTCAATACGTTTGATGTTAACAGCCGCCTCAAAAGCCTCATCAATTGCTCGCTCAGGTGTATTCTTAACCCAAGAGAATATATTTTGCAAAGGTGATGCGTTACTATCTGGAGAGTTTTGTGTCATGGTAGGGTGATCGCTTTGACGGCGCAAGAAAATGCAGTTGTGAAGAGATTAACAATGGAACTAATGAAACCTTTGCTTAATTTAATACGCAATAATCATTCAAGAATGTTCTTTAAGTATCGATAAGCCCACATTTTGAATTTTATCTAGCTGTTTGCAACTGTAAATTTGATTTTATCGTAACTATTATGATTCAAGTCCAGAAAAGTACTTTTACGCTTAGCCAACGTTAGCTGAGCGTAAAAGTACTTTTCTGGACTTGGTGGGACATTTTTTATCCACAAGAGCCTTACCGACAGGCTTAGTCTAAAAAAATGGATCAAAAAGCTTTTAAGGGATATTTTCAGAAATGTCTTCAACATTAGCGACTTGTAATTTAATGAAGTACCAAATATAAACCCAGAATCAGTGGGGCGGCTCCTCCGCCCCACTGATTCTGGAAAATCTGGATTGACATCTAATTTTTCATTAACGGTAGTAGCGATAAATCAGGATAAGTTTGCCTAACAGTGCAACCAAATGAAATAGCATTTTAAATAGCTAGTTTAGTTTTGGATGCAATGTTGAATCTTAATTTAGATCCTAAGTTAGATCGGATAGATCATACTTTTTATAAAACTTCGTGGTTTCAGACGGCGACAATCCTAGTCGCTTCTTTGATGCTGACATCTTTAATTATGGTATTCGCGATCGCCACTCAACCCAGTATGGCAGCATTACCAACTAAAAGCGCCATCAAAGATTCTCGTATTATTTTAAGGAATGCGCTCCCTATTGATAATGATGTATTGCGTGATGTTCAGCGCACTTTAGAGCAAATGCCACGTCAAGCTAACCTCAAGCGATGGAGCAGTCTAAAAAAAGATATTGAAACCATTTCTCGGACTCTTACTCAAAATAAAACAGATTTAATTGTGGCAGCTAGTAGCGATCGCAAGCAGAGCGTTACTGATCATTTATCCAGTCTCGAAAAAGCACTTGTGCCCCTACAGGAAGCGATCGAAATTAAAGATCGTAATAATGTCAAGGCTTTATCGGAAAAATCTTTAGACTATGTTGGCTTAGTAGAATCTGACCTGATCAAAGAATTTCCCTTCACAGTACCTGTTCAATATGCGGGCTTGCCCCAACTTAAAGGACGTGCTTTTGTCGAGCTAGTCACCGAAAAAGGTAATGCCATCATCACCGTTGATGGTTACAACGCACCAGTTAATGCAGGTCAATTTGTAGATCTTGTGCAAAAGCATTTTTATGATGGATTAACTTTTACCCGTGCAGATGAAAATTATTATCTGCAAACAGGTGATCCTGATGGTGCAGCCGATGGCTATATTGATTCTGTAACTCAAAAGGAGCGCACAGTACCGATTGAGGTGCGTTTACCCGACCAGAAAGTGCCAAGTTATGGCAAGACCTTTGAAGAAACAGGTTTATCGGGAGTTTTGCCTGTATTACCTTTTGCTGCTTTTGGTACAGTGGCAATGGCGCATCCTAATGATAACCCCAACGCAGGTTCGTCACAATTTTTTATCTACCTCTTTGAGTCAGAACTAACTCCCGCAGGTTTGAATTTACTTGATGGTAACTACACTGTTTTTGGCTATGTCACCGAAGGTAAGGAAACTTTGGATAAACTAAGGTTAGGCGACAAAATTTTAACCGCCCGTGTCATTAGTGGCGCTGAAAATTTAGTTAAGTAGCAAACAGGGGCAAAGCCCCTGTTTGCTAAACAATAAGAGGATAAAGAACTTAATGGGTACTCCCCGCAACGAACCGTACATTTTTAGTCTGCCGACTCCTAGTAGCGCGATCGCCCTTGCAGGTAATCGTGAGGAAAACCTGAAACTACTTGCTGAAGAAATCGGCGTACGGCTAGTATTGCGGGGACAAGACCTATTTATCGATGGGACAACTGAGCAAATTACCCTCTGCGAGCAGGTGATTAAGGCGCTCAAGCCTCTATGGTCTCAGGAAAAGGTGATCGCCGCCGTCGATATTCGCGCAGCAAGGCAAGCGATCACTGAAGAACGCACGACCGAATGGCGCGATCGCGCCACCATTTCTCGTAACCGCCGTGGCGACTCGATCCAGCCGCGCACATACCGCCAACAGCAATATGTGCAAGCAATGGAAACCCATGACTTGATCTTTGGCGTGGGTCCTGCGGGTACTGGCAAAACCTATCTCGCCGCCGTCGCTGCGGTCAGCGCATTACAAAGTAATAAGTTTGAACGCATTATCCTTACCCGTCCCGCCGTCGAGGCAGGCGAAAGTCTTGGCTTTCTTCCAGGAGATTTGCAGCAAAAAATTGATCCTTACCTGCGTCCTCTCTATGATGCTATGCATGAGATGATCGGTGCAGAAAAGGTACCACAACTCATGGAACGGGGCATTATCGAAGTCGCACCCCTTGCCTATATGCGCGGACGAACCCTCAGCAATTCCTTCATCATTGTTGACGAGGCGCAAAATACGACAGCCGCCCAAATGAAGATGGTCTTAACTCGGTTAGGATTCAAATCACGGATGGTAGTAACAGGTGACATCACCCAAATTGATTTACCTCGTCATCAAAAATCTGGCTTAATCATTGCCATGAATATTCTCAAAGGTGTTCAAGGGGTTTCCTTTAACTTGTTTGACAAGACCGACGTAGTCCGCCATCCCTTAGTCCATCACATCATCGCCGCCTACGAAGATGCTGAAAATAATAACGATCAATAAAGAACCACATGTTTTTGTGGTGAGTCAAAGCGTCGCCATAAAACATCTGTTTCTTTACTTTACGGCGCGTCCCTAAATTAAATTTAAAAGCTAATGTCCAGCGAAATAACTACTCAAAATATTCAGGTTAAAGTTAAGCTATTTGCCATTTTTCAAGAAGTATTTGCTAATGATGAACTCATAATAAATCTTGAAACAGGCGCTACGGTGTCGCAAATATTTGATCGCTTAGTCCAGCAGCATTCCAGCCTTGAAAAATGGCGATCGCTGACACGTTATGCAATTAACTTAAATTTTGCCGAACCCTATACAATTTTGAAAAATGGTGACGAAGTTGCCTTGATTCCCCCTGTAAGTGGCGGCTGATCATTAGCTAATAACTAGTATCCATTCGGGCATGTCCAGACCAATCTAACAAACCACTAAATTGCTGTAGGTCAATAAAACTGAGCTGAAGCAAGATCATCAATAAGGGGCCTTCTTGTCGCTCTTGCCAGCGTTTGGCAACCGCCAACTGCTCGCGATCAACAACAGATGCCTCAAGCAGGTGACGTTCTAAATCTTCTTGGCGACTAGCGATCGCATTTGTCTGGGATTGATAACTCATTGAAATCAAATAACTATTTAATTAAGCGATTTGGATTAATAGCGTAGCGCACTTTATCATATCTATCAACGTTCGTCAAAATTATTTTTAAATTATTTTTATTGTAGGCTCGAAAGAAAAAAGGTAATCCTAACAAAGAAAGGATTATGCGTAAGGAGATTCTGTGCAAAGCACAGAATCTCCTTATCTAGAAATATGAGCCAGGCTGTGCTCAACTGATGATGTATGACCAATAACTAAACAATCAACATCAATCAGACCTACAAACGATCTGCAATAGTGGCAATCATCTACTAACGATGATTAACGATATTTTGGAAATGTCAAAGCTAGAAGCTGGAAGTGTCATGCTGCGAGAGAAGGAATGCTATTTCTATGAAATTGTTGATATGGCTAGAGATATGCTCGCTCTGAAAGCTCAAGAGAAAGAATTATTATTCGATTTTAAGATTGATACCCATGTGCCTCCCTATATTTGTATTGATGAAGGTAAACTGCGTCAAGTTTGGTATTGAAGGATGTCAAACTTATCATGTTTTAATTGCCGAAGATATTCGAGTTAATCGTCAACTTTTAAGTAGAATCCTATGTCCTTTGGGGTTTAGGACAAGAAAGGTTAGCAATGGGAAAGAATCGATCACAGTTTGGCAGGATTGGTCGCCACATCTAATTTGGATGGATGCTAGAATGCCAATATTAAGCGAGCATGAAACTTGCTATTTGTAATTAGCCACTTACTTGAGATTCTTTATTGCAAGCCAGTGTAGTAACATGAGTTGAGAGATCTGGTCAGAAAATTTTTGCCTTTATGGATGCAACCCTTATTCGTCAACTTGTATGGCTAGACTATCGATTAGCTCTGCTATTTCTTGTTTTTGTCCCCTTCGGGATTATGTGTTGGTCTTTTCGTACTAACAATGAAGCTATTAAGCGTTCGCTATTTTTATATTGGCGTGTCGCCAGCCTAGTACTGATTACGATTTACTTAGCGATCGGCAGCTTAGGAATATCCTTTGTCTCAGGCATCATCGCCGATATTCTAATCATCTTAGCGCTATGGTTTTGGCAAGATTTAAATGAAGATATTGAAGCCTCTCGCCAAAACTTGAGACCCGTTTATTTAGGATGGCGTTGGGCGACTACCCTTTATTGCGGACTCAGTATTCTCTTACGAGGATTATTTGTAAATTGTGCTTTTAGCAAAATTGAAGAGCTTAGTGATACTTGTAAAATTTGGTTTGAACCACCTTTAAGTTTGAGCACCACTTTTCATAATGGCGTTCCCGTAGAGAACTTGGCATTTGTTGGCGCGGTTGGGGGAATTGTTTACGGACTTTATCTATTCTCATTTCTCGCCTTTACTTTACCCAAAACAGGTCGAATCGCATTTCGTGACTAAATTTTAAAATTAGACTCTTTTCACAAACAAGAGCTGGTGTCTCCCGCTATGCGGGAGACACCAGCTCTTGTTTTATTGCCTATATTGATTGGGATAGCGCACCCTCGCACTTGTCCATAACAGCTTTTGGCGCAAAGCTTGATAATACGAATAGTCCTCCCGTAAAACAATAAAATGGGCCTGACAGTCAGACATGCGAATGTCAACCCTCTGTCCCGGAAAAACTGAAGTTGCCATCACTCCATCCGTCCATAACTTCAAACTAAAGTCATCGGTCGCCAGTGACCAAATGCTAACCGTTAATTTAGGGGGGATCACGATCGCGCGACTTGATAGGCTTAATGGACAGATGGGTGTAATCGCGATCGCGTGCATTCCCGAATGTACGATCGGACCATTTGCCGCCACTGTATAAGAAGTTGAGCCAGTGGGTGTCGCCACAATCAACCCATCACCATGATATTGATCCACCACTTCGCCATCAATTTCTAGTTCTAAAGAAGCCGTCACCATGCGATCGGGAGAGGCAGGTTTAACACACATCTCATTAAGACATAAAAAGGGGCCGCAAGGTTGACCCATCCTACGCCCTACAGCATCATCGACACTTATCACCTTCGCCTCTAGCATCATCCGTCGCTCGATCGCAAAGCGATCGGATAATAGACGTTCCCAAATTTCGTTCGTATTTTCACAATCTTCAATCGCATGGGTCAAAAACCCCAAATGCCCACCGACATTAATCGCTAAAATTGGTACTCCTAGTCTTGCTAAATATCTAGCCGCCCCTAATGTTGCTCCATCGCCACCTAAGACCACCGCTAAATCTATTTCATGGTGCATAGATTCTAAAAAAACAGGATAGGGATTATCACTAGCCCCAGTCGGTCCAATTAACACCTTAACTCCAAGTGCTTCTAATTCACAGCTACATCGCTCAGCCCACGTTTTACCAATTGGATTACCCGACTTATAGGCGATTATTGCTTTACGAATTTCCACTGATGTCTCTCAAATTACGATGGGCTAATGTTTAGGCTAGGGAGCGTAAAGTAACCCTTATGTTTTAGTTATAACCCAAAGGAGAGTTGCGCCACTAAGTGGCGCA
>CALRWX020000025.1:0-41504 GCA_943371975.1 Pseudanabaena sp. UWO311
TCACTGGGATTTATAAACTGTCGTCCACAGTCAGCACAAATGTGATTTTGCTTTCCTTGCTTAATTCCATTTTTCCTTATGTGTTCTGATCCACACTTTGGACACTTCATCTTTCTTGTTTGAACTCATACTTCATTATGCAACGCCAAATTTCCTTTTTTGATGGCAATTAGGTTTTGCAATAATTGGTTTAAGTCCAATTCGTCGGCAATAGGAATTTGTGCAGTAGCCATAGTTTGATCCCAAATTTTGAGAGTCTTTTTTTATTATACATCTTCAAATTTTCAGAAATTTTAATTATGAAACAATTTTAATGTTTTCCTTGTTTTCTGGTTACAAAACTTTCTATGTTATGGTTAATGACATATCCGATCAAAAAGTAGTAGCTATGTCAACGTTACCCCGTGCGATTATTTATCGTAAAAAAGTCGATGCGGTTCAGCGTTTTCATCCTTGGATCTTTTCAGGTGCGATCGCTAAACTCCAAGGTGAAGTTCATGATGGCGATCTGGTTGAAGCCTATAGCGAGGATGGCAGATTCTTAGCGATCGGTTTATGGGGCTTGGGTAGCATTGCGATTAAGGTGCTATCGTTTCAGCCAGTGGAGTCGATGCAGAGTTTATTGCGCGATCGCCTAAAGCAAGCTTTTATTCTCAGACAACAATTAGGCTTAATTGATAATCCAAAAACCAATTGCTATCGATTGATTAATTCTGAAGGTGATGGTTTAGCAGGACTAATCATTGATATCTATGATGATACAGCGGTTTTGCAATGCCATTCTTTAGGAACCTATCGCTATCGTCAGGAAATTGCAGAAATATTGAAAGAGCTTTATTCTCAACAAGCTGGCGATCGTATACAAGCCGTGTATGACAAAAGCTCAACAACACTTTCACGACAGTCCTCAAACCAGTCTAAAGATGGTCTATTAATTGGCGAAAAATCAATTGACAATGCTGAAGTTTTAGAATATGGACATCGATTTATTGTGGACTGGGAAAAAGGACAGAAAACGGGATTTTTCTTAGATCAAAGAGAAAATCGCCGATTATTTGGCAAGTATGCGAAAGGTAAAAAAGTTTTAAATACTTTCTGCTATTCGGGTGGATTTTCTGTTTATGCTGTGGCATCAGGGGCAAAGGAAGTCCATTCAATCGATAGTTCTGCTAAAGCGATGGAATGGACTGATCGCAATATTGCCGCAAATTTTGACAGTGATCGTCAAGCTATCCATAAATCCTTTACGGGCGATGTCTTTGATTTCTTAAGGCAATGTGACTCTGATTATGAAGCGATCGTACTTGATCCTCCTGCCTTTGCCAAGAATTTTTCTGCACGACATTCAGCGATGCAGGCTTATAAACGCTTGAATTTACAGGCGATGTCGAAAGTAAAAAGCGGTGGATTATTATTTACCTTCTCCTGTTCGCAGGTGGTAAATGTGGAGAATTTTACCGGAGCTGTGACTGCCGCAGCGATCGAATCAGGTCGTACTATTCGCATTTTAGATCATTTAAATCATCCTCCCGATCATCCCACCAGCATTTTTCATCCTGAGGGTTCTTATCTCAAAGGACTGGTTTTGAGTGTTACTTAAAAACAAAATAAAGGTCGGTAGTGCTTCGCGCCGCCGACCTTTATTGAACTATTTTGATCTTGCCTGAGTAAATATCATTAAAAATGGAATGAATTTGAGTAATCTCGCGATCGCTTAATCCTGCATTCTCAAACAAACTGTTATAAATTACTTTGCTAAAATATAAATAGCCTTTACGATTAATTATTCCTGATTGCGTAATCCTTAGTACAACTTCATCAAGAGTAATTGCATTAGTCGATTTGCCACGAGCGATATCTTCAGATAAGTTGAATTCATTATTTTGTTCCTTAGCCTTAGTATTAGTACCAACAGATGAAAATTTTGATAAATCAGGAGATTCTGAATGAGCACTTGTTGGTATAGTCCTTGGGTTCGTCTGACTGGGTAAACATCGATTTATTGCTGCTTTTAACATTTCAGGATCAAAGGGCTTTATTAGATAGTCGTATGCTCCAATTTCCATACATTGCATGACACTATCCATTTCTTCGATGGCAGAAATCATGATGACTGGAATATTTCGCAAACTAGAGTCTTGTTTTAAATATTTCAATACTGCGTATCCATCAATTTCAGGCATCATGATATCTAAAAGAATCAAGTCATAGTGATTTGCTCTAATCATTGATAGAGATTCACGTCCATTAGTAGCCATTGACAAACTAAGATCTTTTCTACGCAAGCGTCGGGATAACATATCTCGATTGCTTTCGTTATCATCAACAATCAAGATCTGAAAGTTTGGCAATTCCATTGTGATATTTTTACTTAATCCTTGTTAGACCCTACTCTAACGCAATTTCTACCCTCTCGTTTGGCTTGGTAGAGAGCAATATCTGATTCCTTAATTAATTGCTGAGAAGTTGTAGACTCTACATAAGGATGAATAGTCGATATCCCTACACTTGCGGTGACATAGGAATTTATCTGCGAAGATGTATGTACAATAATTAGACTTTCTATCTCGAAGTGATTTTTTTGCCCAAAAATTTGTTCCATGTCAACAATTAGGATATTAGATATACTAATTTCTGGCGTATTTTTCTAACAACCTCCCAATTTTTCCTATTAGTCTGGCAAATTCAATTGGCTTGGTTTCGTAATCATCACACCCTGCTTCGATCCCCTTTTCGCGATCGCCTACCATTGCATGAGCCGAACAACCAATGATAGGAATATGACAAGTTGCAGATAATTGTTTTATGCGTTTTGACGCTTCCCATCCATCTAAAACTGGTAAACTCATATCCATCACAATTAAGTTAGGTAGCTCTGATTCGGCAACTTTCACGCCAGATTCCCCATCGACAGCAACTATAACTTCAAACCCTATACGCACTAATCTTCGTGACAAAATATCACGATTCATTTCATTGTCTTCAACGAGTAGAATTTTTGCCATATCGATTTAGGTGTTTCCTAATTGTACGTTCCCAGCAAATAATCACTACAAACTTATCCCCCTATATACTTTTTATACTATATTGCTTTGTGATCACCCACAAAATCAAATAACTATAGCAAGGCAAGATAAAATTCAAATAAATAAAGGCGGCGCGATGCGCCGCCTTTATTTATTTGGCAAAGAGGTTCGCTATGCGAACCTCTTTGCCTGTTTTATTTTCCCATACCTAGCTGTTGGGCTTTTTGGTAAACCTTTCCTTCCGTTAAGAGTGAAGGAGCAATTACTACTTCTACTTGTTGCATCTCACGGATATTGGCGGCGCCAAGGGTTCCCATACTGGTTTTGAGTGCGCCCAAGAGGTTGTGAGTACCATCATCAAGTCCCGCAGGTCCACGCAAAATTTGCTCTAAGGAACCTGTTGTCCCCACCTTGATTCTGGTTCCCCGTGGCAATATAGGGCTAGGGGTTGCCATACCCCAGTGAAAACCACTACCAGGGGCTTCTTTGGCTCTCGCAAAAGGAGAGCCGATCATGACGGCATCAGCGCCGCAGGCGATCGTCTTACAGATATCTCCCCCTGTAATCAAGCCACCATCGGCAATGATTGGTACATATTTGCCAGTTTCTTTAAAAAAGTCTTCTCGGGCAGCGGCACAGTCCGCAACGGCTGTGGCTTGGGGAATACCAACACCGAGTACACCTCTAGAGGTACAGGCGGCTCCAGGTCCAATACCCACGAGTACGCCTGCGGCTCCTGCCCTTAAGAGTTCGAGGGTTACGCCATAGGTGACACAGTTCCCCATAAGCACAGGAATTGGCATGTCTTGACAGAATTTGGCAAGATCAAGGGAGACTAAACCTTCGGCAGCAATGTGGGTGGTGGAAACTACGGTGGATTGTAAGAAGAATAAATCACAACCAGCTTCGGCAGCGATTAAACCATATTTGAAAGCATTGACGGGAATGCTGCTGGCACAAGCGATACCACCCTTTTCTTTGATTTCACGGATACGTTTTTGGATGAGTTCAGGTTTGACAGGTTCTGCATAAAGTTGTTGCATAAGGGAGACAAATTCAGTAACGCCCACGGATGCAATTTTTTCTAAAATTGGCTTGGGATCGTCATAGCGGGTTTGAATCCCGTCAAGGTTGATGACACCTAATGCCCCTAGTTCGGACAGTCTTACTGCTGCATCTACATCGACAACGCCATCCATTGCGCTGGCAATAATCGGAATTTCACGACGGATTCCCCCAACTTCCCAAAATGTATCGGCAACGTTGGGATCGAGGGTTCTGCCCCCTGGTACTAGGGCAATTTCATCGATGCCATAGGCTCTGCGTGCAGTTTTACCGCGCCCAATTTGAATGTCCACTGTTTGTACTCTCTTCTCTAGAATTTGATTTTGTAGTTGCTAAGGTCTGCGTAAAAATCTTACTTTTTTAAGATTTACGCTAGAGGTTAATTTCGTAAGGGTTCTGCGGTTTATTTAATAAAGAACCGATTTTTCGTGGGACGGCTTCGCCACACCACAAAAAATCGGTTCTTTATTTTACTGTGATTCACTAAGCAGCGATCGCGGGATAATTGCTGCTTGAATTGTACTTAGGCGTACAAAAGATCTTAATACTTTCTTAAGATACTGTTGCTTCTTGACTAATGATAGCTAATTAGTGCGATGGGAGGTTATTTTTTAAGAAGAGTGCTAATTACCCTGACTTCAAAAATAACAAATCTAAGCGATGGTTGAATTTTTTAATATCTATGGCTTTTTAATTGTATCGGCAATTTTTGGTGCAATTCTAGGGATTTCTGTCTATTTGCCATTAATGGCAGGTCAGTTGTCACTGGCGACTCCGGGGTTTTATGCCTTGGGTGGTTATATTGCCGCGATCGCCTCTACTAAGATTTTAACGACGACAACAGGTACTTTGCCAATCTGGTGGGTATTACTGGAAATACTAGCGGCGGGTGTAATTTCAGGACTATTTGCTATAGTTCTGGGAATTCCAGTGTTGCGCCTTCGCGGAATTTATTTAGCGATCGCCACTATTGCCTTTGTCGAGATTTTGCGAGTAGTGGCACTAAATCTGGAGATTACAGGTGGGGCGATCGGGATTTTTGGAATTCCTCAGCCCTTTCAGTCGCCTTTGGAATATCTTTGGTTGGCTTTACCATTATTGGGATTGAGCATGACATTTATGTATCGTCTTGAAAAGGTTCGCGTTGGTCGTGCCTTAATTGCGATTCGAGAGGATGAACTAGCGGCGGATTCGATGGGGATTAACCCCACATATTACAAAGTTTTAGCATTTACTTTGGCGGCAATCTTAGCGGGTATGGTCGGAGCTATTAGCGCTCATTTCTTAAATACATGGAATACGCGGCAGGGAACTTTTGATGCCAGTATTATCTTCTTGTCTTTTGTCTTGATTGGTGGTTCTCGTACTTTTTTGGGGCCGGTAGTTGGTGGGATCATTCTCACAGCCTTGCCCGAAGCTTTGCGAGGTCTTGCTAATACTGGTGTTCCTCTATGGTTAGGACAATTTCTGAAAGATGGACGCTTAATTATTTTTGGGTTGTTAATCGTGGTTGGCACGATTTTTTATCCTAAAGGAATTATCACTCCAGAGTTTTTAGACTGGGTCAAACACAAAATCCAAAAATTATTTTCCAAACAGAAACAAGGGACTTAAGCCCCTTAAAACCAAATAAACTTTCAAAAAGCTTGCTTAGCAAGCTTTTTGAAAGTTTATTTGAGATATACAAAACCTAAATAGTCTCCAATACGCCACAAAACACAAGATTATGGATCGACCTAATAACAGATCGCTACAAATTGTTAGCTACCTTGCTTTGGTGATGGGTTTATTGGGGATTTATGCGATCGCTAATCCTGAAATATGGAACTATGTGCCATGCCTGATTGACTGTGAGGCAAGAGCAGCTAATGAGTTGCTAAATAAAAATCAAGCGATCGCTTCTTTAATTAATCTTAAAACTCTAGACAAAAAGGCGATCGCGCTGGTAGTTGAAAAATCAAAATTTACGCTCACTGTTTATTATCAAAAAAAGCCTATTAAATCCTATGCGATTGTGTTGGGTGAAAATCCCAAGGATGATAAACTCCGTCAAGGTGATAAGCGAACGCCCGAAGGCATCTTTCAGGCAAAAGAGATTTACTACCATTCGGAGTGGTCAAAATTTATCTTGCTGGACTATCCCAATCAAGACTCTTGGCGCAAGTTCTCACAGGCAAAGGTAAGAGGTGAGGTAAAAACTAGTGATGATATTGGTGGTGAGATTGGGATTCATGGTGTGGAGAAGGGACAAGACTGGTTAATTGATCGCAAAATCAATTGGACTTTAGGATGCATATCGATGAAAAACAAAGATGTAGATGAGATTTATCCCTTATTACAACGCGGTACTTTTATTGAAATTTTGCATTGAAATTTAGCATTCTCCGTTCACCTCAAAAATTCTCTCAAAAAATAATCATGACTAACAAGACAAGCTTATCTATACAAAATATAACCCGTCGCTTTGGTGGGTTAGTGGCAGTAAATGAGGTGTCTTTTGATGTCCAAGAAAACGAAATTTTTGGCGTAATCGGCCCTAATGGTGCGGGTAAGACAACACTTTTTAACACGATCACAGGATTGATTGCTCCGACGACTGGCAACGTTTTCTACGATGGACAAGACATCACAAATCGTCGTCCTCATCAAATAGCTAAATTTGGCATTGCCAGAACATTTCAGAATATCCGTTTATTTGGAGAGCTGTCAGCACTAGAGAATGTGGCGATCGCCCGTCATCTTTCGACTACTACAGGTATTTGGAATGGAGTTTTAGGGCTACCGCCAACCCATAAAGAAGAACAACAAACATATCACCGCGCATGGGAATTATTAGAATTGGTGGGACTCAGCGATCGCGCTGAAATCAAAGCCAAAAACTTCTCCTATGGCGATCAACGTCGCCTAGAAATTGCTCGCGCCCTTGCGTTGCAACCGAAGTTGCTATTACTAGACGAACCCGCCGCAGGGATGAATCCTAGCGAAAAAGGGCAACTTAGCGGGTTTATCCGCAGTCTACGCGATCGCTTTGAGCTTACCATCCTGCTCATAGAACATCATGTTCCGTTAGTCATGGGACTATGTGATCGTATTGCCGTGTTAGATTTTGGACAATTAATTGCGATCGGTAACCCTGAAATTGTTAAGAGTGATCGGGCGGTAATTGAAGCTTATTTAGGCGATGAAGGTTAGACTTTTGATAATATCTCCAGAAATATTTATTTATAGCGGTAGCTAGTTATGTTGGGTCAAATTCAAAAACCAAAAGCAAGTTGCTTGCAATGCGCTTAATGCAAAGGCCTCGTAATATTCAGATTCATAAGGAATAATATCAATCAAAAAACCAAATAAATGAATGCGGTGCTTTGCACCGCATTCATTTATTTGGTTTTTCACTGCCAAAATCACGATACGATAAAAGACGAAGACTGAGAGAATTGTATGGTGCATCAACTGCCGACTGGCGCAAAAGACTTACTTCCCCTAGACGTTGCTCAAAAGCGTTGGATCGAGAGCCGCATTCAACAAGTTTTTCAGTCATGGGGATATCAACGCATCATTACCCCAACTGTTGAACATTTGCGATCGCTAACCGCAGGCGGAGCCGTCGATCCTGAATCTGTAATCCAACTGCATAGCAACAGCATCGATATTTTAGGATTACGTCCCGAATTTACCGCCTCGATCGCCCGCGCCTATGCCGCCCGTTTGGGTAGCCATGTGGCAACCTGTCCGCAGCGACTGTATTACAACGCTAATGTATTTCGGCGCAGAGCCAATAGCTCCTCAGAGGAATCCTTTCAGGCTGGAGTAGAATTACTTGGCGCATCAGGATTGTTAGCCGATGGCGAAATTTTGTTGCTTTTAGCCGAAAGTCTAAATCGCGTAGAACTACCAGATTGGCAAATTATCCTCGGTGATGCCCGACTAACTGGCGCATTACTCGATCTATTGCCAGAACAATATCGCGCCAAAGTGCGCCAAAGCCTAGCTAAGCTCGATCGCATTTCCATTACCGAAATGGACTTACCTGAAGATGTCAAAGTCTATGCCCTTGAATTGGTTGACCTGCGTGGCAAGCCTAAGGATGTATTGAGTAGACTCTCAAGGAGCACATGGACATCAGGGCTAATTGGTGAAATTAGTTACCTCAAATCCCTCATCGATCTCTGGGAAAGTACTAATCAAAATGCTAGCGATCGCCTAATTCTCGATCTTAGCTTCATGCAAACCTTTGACTATTACACAGGGATCGTATTTGAGGTTGCCTCTAATAACTATGTAGTTGCCCAAGGCGGACGATATGATCGCCTGCTTGGTGTCTATCATCCGCAGCATGTCAGCTATCCCAGTATTGGCTTTTGCATTAATCTCGAATCCCTGCAACAAGCTTTGCAAAAGCAATTACCACAAAACCTCGTAACATCTAGGTGGTTAATAGTCGCCAAGACTCCTGAAGCAATGCAAGCAGCTTTTGCCCATGCTACAAAATTGCGTCAAGAACCCCAGACAGAAGCGATCGAGCTAGAACTAGAGTTTCGTGATGCTGACGTTGTGCGAGACCATGCGCGATCGCGTGGCATTCCCCAGATTGCATGGGTAAGTGGCAACGGCGAGATAATTGAAGAAACAATAGCTGTTTAAATAAAAATCAGATAAAAAAGAGAGATGCTGCTAAGCAGCATCTCTCTTTTTTATTTAAAAATATTGGTCAAATTTGGAGAACTTAAGGTAATCTATTCAACCAATCATCAAATTTACGGAGCTTGAGATTTCCTAATAATCCATTTTGTTAGTTATTTTTGATAGAGATTAAGGTGTGATTGAATGAGATTTCCCGAAACTGCAAAATCTAGTACAAGTTTAGTTTTTAGCCTAGGACTCATTGTGGCGATCGTGACAACAGGGTGGTATTACGTCATTTTGCCATTTCACAAACACCCCCTAAGACCAGTATTTTCTAATGATCTGAAGGCGGCTCCCGCGCCAGCTTCACCGATTGTGGCAATCAAAGCTCCCCCAATGCCTCAGCCAACGGTCAAGGCAAAGCCCAAAACTAATGAGACAAAATATCAAGGTAAAGTCAATGCCAGCATTGGTCTAGTGTTTCGTGCCGATCCAAGCCAAGCGTCTAAGAACGTTGGTGGGGCGGACTTCAATACTAAAGTTTCCGTAATTCGAGAAGCCCCCGATCGCGAATGGGTATATGTTCGCAACGAAAATACAAAGGAAGAAGGTTGGATTAGAACTGGCAACATTACCAAAGAATAAGCCACAATATTAAGGCTCCGCATAGCCAATTATAATCATGCCCCACCAGCATAAACACCCTCATTCGCATCGTCATCACGATCATTCTCACAACGGACATCATCACCCCACACCTAACTATAGCCAAGCCTTCATCATCGGCTTTGTTCTGAATGTAGGATTTGTTATTGTAGAGTTTGGATTTGGGTTTTTCTCTAATTCTGTATCTCTAATTGCTGATGCTGCCCATAATCTCAGTGATGTTTTAGGGCTAGTCATTTCATGGGTAGCGATTTTGGTGTCTCGGCGCCAACCATCTAGCCGCTATACCTATGGTTGGCGCAAATCATCGATTTTGGCGACTTTCCTCAATGCTATTTTTCTGTTAGTCACCACAGGTGGCATTGTCTGGGAAGCAATTCAGCGACTATTGCAACCTTCTAGCAAAGTTGAAGGCGGCGTGATTATAGCTGTGGCAGCGATCGGCATTGTGATTAATACCGTAACGGCTCTATTATTTGCGTCTGGACGTAAAGGCGATATGAATATTAGAGCGGTATTTCTGCATATGGCAGCCGATGCCTTAGTTTCTCTTGGGGTTGTCCTTGCGGGGATCGCGATTATATTTACCAAATGGTTTTGGCTTGATCCCGTTTTTAGCTTAGTTATTAGCGCTCTGATTATTTTCAGTACTTGGGAGCTTTTGAAAGATTCATTTAACTTGGCGATCGATGCTGTTCCTAATGGTATCGATGAGC
Organism: Pseudanabaena sp. UWO311; assembly: GCA_943371975.1. GTDB lineage: Bacteria > Cyanobacteriota > Cyanobacteriia > Pseudanabaenales > Pseudanabaenaceae > Pseudanabaena. The sequence continues at coordinate 10,100 of CALRWX020000025.1, forward strand.
GGGCGGTGCGGACTTATCTATCGGAACTTGAGGGTGTAACAGGAGTGCATGATTTACATATCTGGAATATGAGTACAGTGGAAACGGCTCTAACCGCACATTTGGTCATACCCGCAGGGCATAGCGATGAATTTCTCGCCCAAATCGGTAAGGAGTTACATCAGCATTTTGATATTGACCATAGCACTTTGCAAATTGAGACAGGCGATCGCGATCATCCTTGTGTGCTAGAAACTAAATGCCAAGCCTTATAAAACAATATTTAGGTAATGTTGCCTAACCCAGATTGTTGTGCCGCATGCTAAGCATGCTGTACGACAATCTGGGTTAGGTACTTAATATTGTTATGAATACCTTTAGCACTGCATAATAGAGATAATACTAAATACAGATAACGCTGCAAGTAAATTGCGTTATCCCATACATAGAAAGTAATTAGAGCAGTTAATCGGATTAGCAATGCATTTTATCGATCGCGTTACGATACAAGTAAAGTCTGGAGATGGTGGAGATGGTCTAGTTGCCTTTCGCCGTGAGAAATATGTACCTGCGGGTGGTCCTGCGGGTGGTAATGGTGGTCATGGTGGCTCGGTGATTTTACAGGCAACCACCGATCTGCAAACCCTCTTAGACTTTCGCTTCGAGAATATTTTTAAAGCTGAAGCTGGGGAACGTGGCGGCCCCAGTAATATGACGGGCAAAAAGGGGAGCGATCGCATTATCAAAGTGCCATTAGGCACAGTAGTAATGAATGAGGTGACAGGCGAAGTTTTAGGCGATCTCACGGATGTTGATCAAACCTTGGTAGTTGCTAGAGGTGGTAAGGGTGGCTTAGGTAATAAATATTTCTTGAGCAATCAAAATCGCGCCCCTGACTATGCGTTACCCGGTTTACCTGGTGAAGAACTAACGCTTTATTTAGAGTTAAAACTCATTGCCGAAGTGGGGATCATTGGCCTGCCAAATGCAGGTAAATCAACATTAATCTCAGTTGTCTCAGCAGCTCGTCCCAAAATTGCAGATTACCCTTTCACCACATTAGTACCAAATTTAGGTGTGGTATCAAAGCCATCGGGTGATGGCATCGTTTTTGCGGATATTCCCGGCCTTATTGAAGGGGCATCTGATGGGATTGGTTTAGGTCATGACTTTTTACGCCATGTTGAACGCACTAAGCTCTTAATCCACTTAATAGACGTTACTCAAGACGATCCTTTAGCGGCTTATCACACAATTCAAGAAGAGTTAGCCGCCTATGGTCACGGTTTAGCTGACAAGCACCAAATTATGGCTCTAAATAAAATTGATGCGCTGTTACCTGAAGATGTGGAGGCGATCGCCGCCCAGTTTGATATTCCCATCCTCGCGATTTCGGCTGCCTCGAAAAAAGGACTAGATAAACTCTTGCAATCAGTCTGGAAACTATTGGAGCAATTCGATCACGACAATCCATAAAGAAATCCATAAAATAAGCGGTGCAATGCACCGCTTGTTTTATTTGAGCATGAAGAAATTACCAAAGGCGGCGATGGTGGTTACTTTTTTATTAGGCAGATCTGTTTCATAAAGGCTGAACAGTACAAAATTTTGCTGTTTTGTTGAATTTTCAATAATTGACTTGATTACATCTTTGCCTTGTGCGATCACAAATTTACACGATTGCTGAGCAGCGATCGGGATATTTTCGCCAGCGCAAATAGATGTTTTACCTGATTCAGAAAACTGCTCGGTAGCAATGGTGATATAACGCTCTTTACTGGGATTGCTAAAAGTTGCTACGCCAATGACTAGAGCAGCACCAATTAAAATTGTTTGTAATTTCATACTCCCTTCTCAGTGAAATAATTATTGGTGCGAGATAAAGCCTCGCACCAATAATTATTTCACTTTTTAACAGGCGCGATCGCATCTTGGCTAATTTGACAAATCTGATCATGACAATGCCCATTACTTGCCACGATTGTTCCCCATTGCCGCAATTCGAGATTGTTATAAGATAGGGGCGACAAGTCAGCATGAGTAAGCTGTCCTCCTGCCTCGGTCAAAATAATCTCAGGAGCACAATAGTCCCAATCCTTGGGTGCAGATTTGCCAGAAACAGAAATATAGACATCGGCGTTACCTGATGCGATCGCCGTAAATTTACCTCCGATACTACCCACAGCTATTTCCGCCGCCTTAGGCAATTGTTGGAGAATGCTTTCTAATTGGTAATTGCGATGGCTACGACTGGCGACCACCACCATTTTTTCTAGATTAACTTTGTCAGAGACATGAATGCGTTGCTGTGCACCGTCCCTAGTTTCCATATATGCCCCATTGCCCAGAAAACCTTGAAAGAGGCGATCTTGAGCAGGAGTTGCCACCAGACCAAGGACAGGACGCTGACGATAGCTCAAACCAATATGTACGGCAAACTCATTAGTCCGACGGATAAAATCACTCGTGCCATCCATTGGGTCAATGATCCATACCCACTCATGATCGAGGCGATCGCTGCTATCTTCAGTTTCTTCACTAAGATAGGCAAAGTTTTCAGTACCAAAAGTTTGCTTTAAATGTCCCAAAATAAAATCATTGGCAGCCAAATCTGCCGATGTGACATTACCATCTTCAACGCCCTTAAACGTGATCTCTAAATCTTCAGGCTCTTGGTAATACTTCATTAGAATGTCCCCTGCCCCCCACGCGATCGGTCGAGCCAGCGACATAATTTCTTTTAAATTCAGCATTTTGAATTTTGGTGAAGCTAATGATTTGTACTATAGCGTAACTACAGCTCTTTGCGCTGTTACCCCAAAAGCCCAATGTGACGCTTTGGGGCACATTGGGCTAAATCTTTGTGGCAATATATTTGGCGATGCTTGCTGATGCACCTGATTGCCCCATCCGTTCTAACCCATTGCGACCTACCTCTTGAAAATAGTCAGGATCTTGCAAAATACTATTGAGCACATCGGCAACCTGTGCGGGCTTATAGATCAAGTTGACTGAGCATCCTAATAAGTCAGTTTGTTCCTCAGCAAACTTGCGAGTAAATTGGGGACCATTGCCAGCGATCGTGATAACTGGCTTGCCTAAGCCCACTAGCTGCTCCGTCGCTGTGCCTGCCATCGCCAAGCCTAAATGACATTGATGTAAACTATCACTAAACCCATCTCTCAATAAAATTAGACGTGCATTTTGGACTTTAAAAGTGGTTTCATCAATACGTAACCAACCCTTTTGCAGAATACTTTGTCCAATTACTTCGAGATCTAAATCTGGAGCGATCGCTACTAAAAAATGCACATCATGGGGAATTGTGCGCGAAACAACTTGGGCGCATAGCATCAGCGTCATCCAGTTTTCATAGGCTTCAGGCGATCGCGAACCAGGTAAAATTGCCACCGCCCAATCGTTTTCGCCAATGCCTAAATCTACCCCCTTGGGTTCTAGCCCATCCATCATTGAATTACCAAGATAAACCGCGGCCAATTTAAACTCTTTATTCAATATTTCCGCAGTGAGTAAATCGCGAACAAAGATGGCTTTGCAATGACTGCTGTTCATCAGAGTGCGTTCCCAAGGGAAGAAATATGAGCCGCCAAAGGGCTTTTTGACATGAGGTAAAGAACCTTGGCGATCGCACCAATAATATTCAGATTTTGCCGTTGCTACAAACGCGAAATCACAACCGCCAAGTTTTGCGGGCAACCACGCAAATATTAATGGCACAATATCTCCCACTGCCAAAATCAATCGTTTTTCCTTGCGTCCTCCCCGCGACCATTTCCAGACAAAGCCCAATTGCTTACGAGTTAACCCCACTAATCCACTTTTGACATCACGGGCAAGTTGGCGGCTATCCATGCGTACAAATCCCCCTGACGGCATGGCTTGCGTAACTTGATCGGCAATTGGAATATTGGCTTTAATATAGGCATGACCAACGCCCACAAGTGGCAAAGCGATCGCTGAGAATCCTAATTTTTCTAGTTCAATGCAAATACGGACTCCGATGAGATCTTCACCATGTCCGTTACTAATACATAAAATTTCCACGATTTACCAAAAAAATCTAATCTAGAATCTGAATACTGGGAATAGCTGCGCTAATGTAACTTTAATAGAAACCGCGACATTATGCTTACTGGTTGTCCATGCTAAGACAGAAAATCAGCTTTTATCTTGATGACCTTGCCACACCACTTGGTAAGTCAATTAATATCGCGATCGCTTTCTTGGTTCTTGCTTCCGTCGCCAGTTTTGTTGCCCAAACCTATGCAATATCAGAGATTATCCGCTATCGCCTTAATCTGGTAGATGACATCATCCTTGGGATATTTGTCTTGGAATATTTTTTGCGGCTATGGTGTGCGGAAGAAAAGCTGAAATATTTATTTAGCTTCTATGCAATCATCGATCTCGTGGCAATTTTGCCATTTTTCTTAAGCGCAAGTGGCGTGACATTCATTCGGCTATTACGTTGGTTTCGGGTTTTAAGGCTCATTCGCCTAGTGGAGTCGAGATCGCTATTTGCCAATAAAAATGAAGACATCGCAATTTTATTTAGAATTATTTTCACGCTATTCGCGATCGTCTTTGTCTTTTCAGGCTTAATTTATCAAATCGAACATCCGACTAATCCCAAATTTCATAACTTCCTTGATGCCTTCTATTTTTCCATTTTCACGATGACAACTGTGGGCTATAGCGATGTGATGCCCGAATCTGATACTGGGAAACTAACGACGGTACTCATGGTTCTCACAGGGATTGCCCTCATTCCTGTGCAGTTAGGAGAACTTTTCAAACGGTTGATTAAAACTGCTAACCAAAGCGATCGCGGTGATCGCCAAGTTGATATGTTTAAAGATATTAGTTGCTCTGGTTGTGGACTATCACTGCATGATGCTGATGCTTTGTTTTGTAAGGCATGTGGAACTAAGTTGGTTTAACATTCATTAAAAGTGCGCGTCTTCGCCGCGCACTTTTAAACCCATGGTGAATGCGATAAACTAAAGCGAAAAGAACTATACTTTGTATTTACGATATTTTTGTGATGCGCCTGAAACCTTATTTCCTATCAGCCTTAGTAGCACTCTTACTGATCATTACAAGTTGTGCTTCTTCAGGACAATCAGCTAGCGCTCAGTTGTCTGACGCTCAGTTTGAAGCTAAAGTCTTAGAAATTATTCGTAAAAATCCACAGGTGATTTTAGACTCGGTGCAGGCTTATCAGCGTTCGCAGGCTCAACAGGAAGATCAAGCCCGCGATAAGGTGTTATCACAAATTCGCCAAGAGCCGCGTTTACTACTTCGCAATGCGCCTGTGACTGGTTCCACTAGTCAGAAGATAATTCTTGCAGAATTCTCAGATTTTGAATGTCCTTATTGCGCCAAGGCTCATGAGGTGGTAAAGGAATTTATGGCAAAAAATAGCAGTGATGTCACCTTGGTATACAAGCATTTTCCGCTTACGCAAATCCATGCACAGGCTGAACCAGCCGCCCTTGCATCATGGGCGGCTTTCCAGCAAGGCAAATTTTGGGAATATCATAATGCTTTGTTTGAGCAGCAGAGTAGACTGGGTGAAGATTTCTATGTGGAATTAGCAAAGACCCTGAAACTTGATATTGATAGGTTCAATCGCGATCGCAAAAGTCCTGAAGCAAAGGAAGCGATTAAGAAAGATTTTGAACTCGGCAAATCTTTAGGTGTGCGCGGTACACCTTCCTTTGTCTTTAATGGAACGTTTCTCTCTGGTGTTCCCAATCTCAAGGATTTAGAAGATTTGGTTGCCCAAATTAAAGCAGGTAAATAAAGAACCAAATTTGTGTGGTGCGGCTTTGCCGCATCACACAAATTTGGTTCTTTATAAGGCGCAAAATATATGGGCAACTGGAGAGAACAAAAATTTATGACTCCCTTTGCTCGTTTCACTGATCGCTTAATTTGGCTATCGGAGCATCCAGTATTTGGAGTAATGGCGATCGTATTGGTTGCCTTTGGTACGAGATTTTGGAATATTGATGGAACGGCAGATATCGTTTTTGATGAGGTTTATTACCCAAAGTTTGCTCAAAACTATTTGCATGGTGAGCATCTATTCGACGCGCATCCGCCCCTAGCCAAATACATGATTGCCTTAGGTATTCAGCTTTTGGGGTATGCACCCTTGGGCTATCGATTCATGACAGCTTTAGCAGGTTCGCTGCTACCCTTGATTACCTACGAATTTGTCTGGCAACTTAGCGATCGCCGCAGTTGGGCATGGCTGACGGGTTGGTTTATCGCAATGGATGGTTTGTTATTGGTGGAGTCACGGTTTGGCTTGATCAATATTTACATCTTGCTATTCGGGATGCTCAGCCAGTTATGTATGGTCTTGGCGCTTAAGCGATCGCGACAGCGTTGGTTCTGGACTATTGCCACAGGCTTAATGTTAGGCGCGTCAATTAGCGTGAAATGGACAGGCTTGGCTTATATTATTGGGCTAGTGGCGATCGCTGGTTACGCATGGTCACGCTATCGCCAAACCTTAAATGCAGCTCAGATCGTAATTGGGTTAATCATTTTACCGATCGCCTTTTATTTCTTGCAATGGATTCCCCATTTAATGATTAATCCTGAACGGGATATTTGGGAATTACATCGCCAGATCATTGGCTTTCATCAAAACTTAGGAGTCGGTAAAACTGAACCAATTCACCCTTACTGCTCGCCTTGGTGGAGTTGGGTGTTATTAATTCGCCCGATCGCTTACTTTTTTGAAAATCGCCCCAATAGCATGGTGGAATTTATTCATGCAATGGGTAATCCTTTTTTGTATTGGCTCAGTGCGATCGCCTTGCTACTTTGTCTCAGTTTTGTCATTTCCTCAAAATTTAGGTTTCCACCCAAATTCATCGCAAAAGTGCCATTGCGGGAGCGATCGCAATTATTTTGGTTGATGTTTTATGTGACCGCTAGTTTCTTAGCCCATTGGCTGCCTTGGGGCTTAAGCAAACGCTGCATATTTTTGTATCACTACATGCCCGCCTCCGTATTTGCCTTTGCTGCCCTTGCCCTCTTGGTGTCGCTTCTGTGGCGATCGCCTTTACCTAATATTCGAGCGATCGGTGGTGGAATTTTTGCAATTGTGGCGATCGCCTTTTTGTTCTGGTTGCCGATTTATATCGGTTTACCGATCTCCTCAGGTTATTTGCCCATGTTAATGTGGTTGCGTAGCTGGATCTAAAAATCTTTTGGAGAAGCCAATGGCGGTTTCAAAAGCAACGATAGGGTAAGCTAAGTTATCTCCTTGTTTGCAGTTCGGGAAATATGCAAAACTTTCGCAATTACTATGAAATACTCGGTGTACCGAAGACAGCTACCGCTGACGAAATTAAGCGCTCCTATCGCAGGTTAGCGCGGAAATATCATCCCGACCTGAATCCAAATGATAAGGCAGCCGAAGAGCGCTTCAAAGATATTGGTGAAGCCTATGAAGTACTATCTGACACCACGAAGCGTCAGCAGTACGATCGCTTTGGACAATATTGGAAACAAGGTGGATTTCAAGGCGCAGGTGGACGTGCACCATCATCCCGCGAACAATACACTCCAGACTTTGAACGTGGCGGCTACACAGGCGATGTGGACTTTAGCCAATATAACGACTTCCAAGAATTTGTCGATCAATTACTGGGCAAATTCCGCACTAACGAACGTGCTCAAGATACAGGCGGCGGCGCATCTTCCTATCGCACCAGTACCCAAGCCCCACCCCGTCCCAATCCTCGTCGCGATTCCGAAGCTGTCTTAGAATTACCCCTCGAACGTGCCTATGTCGGTGGTCGTGAAAGAATTCGCCTTGAAGATGGGCGATCACTAGAAGTAAATATGCCCGCAGGTGTCCTCTCTGGGCAAAGAATTCGCCTTAAGGGACAAGGTGCATCAGGCGGTGATCTTTATCTCAAAATCATTCTAAAGCCCCACACATTTTTTACCCTCGAAGGTTCCGATATTCGCTGTCAATTACCGATATCTCCCAGCGAGTCCGTTTTGGGTATACAAGTGGAAGTACCAACACTAAGTGGTTTAGTAAAATTGACGATTCCTCCTGCGGTGAAGTCAGGGCAACAGTTGCGTCTATCTGGTAAGGGGTTCCCAAAAGATGCGAGAACCTTTGGCGATCAATATGTAGAAGTGCAGATCGTCGTTCCTAAAAATCCTAGCAATCGTGAACGAGAACTTTACGAACAATTACTCAAGGTTCAATCCTTCGATCCGCGTGAAAATTTACCTAAGAAATAACCATTAATGCGGCGCATCACGCCGCATTAATTATCTATATTAGAAACTACTATGTCTATTGTCATCTATATCAATCAAGCCTGTATTGAATCCCTCGATATTACTCCTGCCAAAATTGCGATCGAGAAGTTGTTGGCAAACTGGAATGATACGGCTGAAGGCGATCGCCAGTTTCAAATCGAACTAGTTTGGAATAAAGAAGATGGCGACCCTCGCGAACTGTCAGAAATCTCGGAAGTTCGTCTCTGGTTTGTGCGTCTTGATGCCACCTATCCTTGGTTTAGCTATCTCCTCGATTGGCGTGCAGAACTCAGTCGCTATGCAGCGATGCTAGTTCCCCACGAGTTTAAACGCGAAGGCGATGGCTATGTGTTGCAATACAATCCTGAGGCACTTGAGATTTTTGTAATGCAGAAGGTATTCACAATTTCTCTCTGGCTCAAGTCACGCGGTATTGAAAGCACGGTAAAGTTACAACAAATGACTCAAAGCCTAGGCTACGAGATAGACTCAGCATTTTTTAATCTACTGTAAATGTAAAATCAGTGAAATCAATGTTATGCTGATTTTTTAATAAATTTGATATAATATATTTCTTTGCAAAAAGGCGTAAGTATATGTTTTTTGACTTTGAAAAGCTTAGTGGTGGCATTAATAGTGATACAGCTATTCATCCTAGAGAGATATTTGCAGCTCTGCCAAGTAAAAGAGAAGGTAAATTTGAATATCCTAGAGATGTTCAATCACAAGTATGGGAGAAATGGCATTTAAGAAGAAATGATAAAGACGTTGTGATCAAAATGAACACAGGCAGTGGAAAAACTGTTGTTGGGTTACTCATTTTGAAAAGCTGTTTAAATGAAGGGAAGGCAACTGCGGTGTATGTGGTTCCTGACAATTATCTGGTTAAACAAGTATCTAGTGAAGCAAAAGATATTGGAATTGAAGTAACTGAAGATCATAATTCTCCAAGATTTCTAACTGGAAAAGCTATTTTAGTCATTAATATACAGAAATTAGTTAATGGACAATCCGTTTTTGGTGTCGGAGATGAAGGAAGAAAGATTAAAATTGGTAGTCTTCTAATTGATGATGCACACGCTTGTTTAGACACGGTTGAGGAGCAGTTTACACTAATAATTGATGCATCAAAACCTGCATATAAAGAAATCTACAACTGTTTTAAAGAGTCTCTATATTCTCAATCTGACACAAAAGCTTATGAAATTGAAAATAGTCTTTATGCACATATGCAAGTCCCTTTCTGGAATTGGCAAGATAAAGTTTCAGAGATCTCAAAGATATTAATTAGTCACTATAATCCTAAAGATATTAATTAGTCACTATAATCCTAAAGATAGATCTAAAGCTAGTGATTGGATAAACTTTACATGGAAATTAATTAAAGAATCTCTAATTTTATCAAGATGTGTTATTAGCTCCAAAAGGATAGAAATTACACCTCATTTTATTCCGATTGATATGATTCCTAGCATTACAAATGCTCAAAGGCGAATATTTATGACAGCAACTTTGGTAGATGATAGTATATTATCAAGTCATTTTGGGATTATAAATGATTCTATCAATCATGTGATTGCTCCTGATGTAGCAGGTGACATTGGCGACAGAATGATTTTCCTTCCTCAAGTCATCAATCCAGAAATTACAGATGAACAAATTAAAATATTTTGCAAGTTAGTTTCACAGAATATCAATGTTGTTGTTATAGTACCATCGAGAGAAAGAGCTGATTTTTGGAAAGACAAAGCTGTTCTAATTTTAGACAGGTCTAATTTATATGAAGGTGTTGAACGTTTAAAGAGCGGAGAAAAAGTTGGCTTAGTAATACTTGTTAATCGATATGATGGAGTTGATTTACCTAAAGATGCTTGCAGGGTTCTTGTAATAGATGGATTCCCAGATATTAGTCGAGAGATTGATAAAGTTGAGACTAGTATTTTGACGGAAAGTCCACTTAAAAAGCATAAATTTATCCAAAAGATTGAACAGGGCATGGGAAGAGGTGTTAGATCCAGTGAGGATCACTGTGTTGTTTTTTTGATGGGACACAATCTGACTAGTCAACTTTATTCAGACAATGGAATCCAATTGTTCTCCCCAGCTACGAGGGCACAAATAGAACTTTCAGATAAAGTTTCAAATCAGATTCAAGGAAAAGGACTAGAAGCTATTCAACAGGTTATGATGTACTGCCTAGATAGAAATCCTCAATGGGTATCAACAAGCAAGGGGGTATTAGCATCTCTTTCATATAAAGATGCTAAGCAATCTAACTTATTAACAATTGGTCAAAGAAAGGCATTCGATTATGCTCGTGCAAGAAATTTTGATGCAGCTATTAATGAGCTTAGAAATGTGGTGAATATTACAGATGATAATGATAAGACACTAAAGTCTTATTTAAAACAATGTTTAGCTGAATATATTAACTTTAGCGATTCTGTAGAAGCTCGAAAGATATTAATGTCAGCAGTTACAGATAATCCTAGATTAACTAAACCTATTGGTGGAATTGCATACCATAAACTTGAGTCCAAAGTTATGAATCAAGCTAGGTTGTGTAGAGATTATTTAAGTCAAAAGTCTGACAATGATCCTAATAAAGTTGTTGTGGCAATCAATGGATTGTTAGAATCATTAGTATTTAAGCCATATACTGCTTATATATTTGAAGAAGCGTTAAAGACAATTGCCCTCTATATTGGATTCAATAGTCAAAGACCTGAAGAAGAAATAGGTAAAGGATCAGATGTATTGTGGTCTGTTGGGAACTTAAAATATTTAGTTATTGAGTGTAAAAATGGAGCTACTACAAGTAGTATTAGCAAACGTGACTGTAATCAACTAAATGGTTCGGGAGAGTGGTTTACAACCACCTATGACCACACTTGCTTTTTTACGCCTATTTTAATTCACCCATCAGTAAAATTAGATTCTGATGCTTCCCTTAAACCAAACACACGAATTATTAATATAGAGAAACTTGATCTCTTGCGTAAAAATATATCTGACTTTATTAGTTCTATATGTTTGGAAAATAAAATTAATGATGAGAAAGCTATTAGGGAAAGATTGATTTACCACAATTTAACGGCTGACAGATTTTGTGAGATTTACACTACTCATTACTCATCTAAATAAAAAGTGAACCATCATGAGTACATTACTAAAACCATCATCCCTTCTCTCAAAAGGAATGCGAATCCAGCAAATCAATCATCTCACACTCTGTAAATTTACCGATGAACTAGGCGTTCCTTTTCAAAAGTAATTGATATTTAATCTCTTTCCTGAAAATTTATGGAATTACTATTTGTTACCTATGTCACAACAATTAACCATTCATCAATTTGGTCCAATTTCAGACATCAAGCTTGATCTGAATGACATCCTTATATTCATTGGCTCTCAAGCTAGTGGGAAAAGTACCGTTAGCAAAGCAATATTCTTCTTTAAGTCCTTAAGAGATGACTTATATCGATATTATCTTGACTGCTATAACCAAAATAAATTTGATAACTCTATTTCTAGTTTTGCTAAACTTGCAAAACAAAAATTTATAAAAATTTATGGCTCCATACAGCAATCTCCAGACATGAGACTAGAGTATAAGTATCGTAATGGAATCGAGATTTATATTTATCGCTCTCAAGATAATCGCTTTATAAATATTGAATTTAGTGAAGACTTTATAAAAATATTCAAAAAGCTAATGGATAAAGCTCATAGTTTATATAGTGAGTTGCATCCAAAATCTTCAGGTTTTCATTCCTCACGAGAAATAAGCACAATTCAATCAAAAGAGTATGCCATATTTGGATCTATTGAGATTGAACTTAATTGGCTTTTTAGCGATGATAGAGATATTGTATTTTTACCCGCTGGGCGAAGTCTAATCACCACTTTATCTCAACAGAGATATAACATTGATATGGGGGATAAATCGCTATCTAATGGAGAATCAGAGTTAGATAGTTTAACTAAGCTAGATTACCTGATGCAAAATTTCATTGGTCGTATCGATAAAGCTAAACCAATCTTTGAGCAAGGGCTAGATAAACTAATCCAAAAACATATTTCTAACAGTAATCCTAATACTATCCAAATTATCAATCTTGCCCAAAATCTAATCAACCAAATTTTACGAGGATCTTATAGCTCTTTTAATGGTATTGAAAGAATTGCCTTTGCAGATGGAAAAAGTACTTTAATCAATTTCGCCTCATCTGGACAGCAAGAAGTTGTTTGGATCTTATTACTTATCCTGCTTTTAATCCTTAATAATCGCAAAGTATTTCTAGTCGTAGAGGAACCTGAAGCACATCTTTTCCCTGTAGATCAAAAACAAATCATTGACCTGATAGCCCTTTTAGCCAATCAAAATGATAATCCAGCTAACGAATGTGACAATCAGATTCTTTTGACAACCCACAGTCCCTATATTCTTTCATCTTTTAATAATTTGCTATACGCTCATAAGATAGGTATGGATAAAGCCGAAGAAGTCGCCGCAGTTGTAGATCCTCACTTGTGGATTAGATCGAGTAGATTAGATGCTTTTATCTTAGAAGATGGTACTGCTCGAACCATTGTCGATCGCGAAATGGGACTAATCCAATCAGCCGAAATCGATAGAGCCTCAGATATTATCGTTGATACCTTCAATCAACTGTTTGATCTTGAGGATTGAGGCATGAAATTTAATTGTCAAGATTTTCAAGAAAATTATCGAGACTGTACCAATTGTTCTGAAGGAAAGCTAGTTGTTGCAGAAGAAAATAAGAGAAAATATATTCTTCAAAATCCCTCCAAAAAGAAAGTATGTAAAGTAAGAATTGATGGCTGCGTAATTCCTAGCCAAAGCCAAAGAAAATGCGACTATCTTATGATCGTTTGTGAATCTAAATCTGCGAATGAACAAGAATCAGATATATACTTTATCGAACTGAAGGGGCGAGATTTAATTTCTGCTGTCGAGCAACTAACCCAGACAATTGTATATTTTCAAGCTGAGAAATATAAATTTACGGAAAAAGTCTTTGCCAGAGTGGTTTTGAGCAAAGTTGCCGATCCAAAATCCATCGAAGTAGATTCAAGAGTGATAGCTTTAAGGAAGTTGCTTAAAAAATTTGGTGGAGACTTTGCGTATGGCTCAGTACAATTTGAGAAAGATCGCATCTAATCATTATTAGTACACTGATCGCCTTCAAATTTTATAAATCTTAGGAAATTATCTCACCACCACACAAAGCAATAATTCGATTTACAAAAGCCTTTAGCTCTGGACAAGCTTGAATCGCAATCATCAGATCTTGATTTTTGAGAATAGCTTTGCCATCAATGATCTTGCTATAGTCTCTTTTGCAATCACCTAATTTAAAAATCTCCTTAATCCAGTAAGAAGGCGGTTTATTGTGATTTACCTTCTCAGGTGCGCCACTGGGTGCAGAACGGTTATGTTTAGCGATCTTTTGGATTGTTGCCCAATAGGGAAGTAGCCATGCCTCAAAATCATGACAAGCAGTATGTGGATAGAACTTCGGATTATTACCAACCCATGCAGTCATTTTTGCTTTAGCATCAGCCGCATTTGCAAAATCTCTTGTCCCCGTATATACATCCGTCAAAGCAATCACAGCATCATAGGCATCCTTTCCACTCAATAAATTTTCCACAATCCGCTTTAACTTATCTTCCTTTGGAATTCTCCCATCCTGCGGGATAAATTTTAATCTCGGCATATTTTGCGCTAAATATTTTTGCAAAAACTCACGAAGTTTCTCTCTAAAAGCTGATTCAGTAGCCCCTTCTACTAAAATTGCAATCTTCATGGACGACCACCCATTACATTCATTGACCAAAGTTGATCGAGGCTATAATCTTCCAGCCATTTCTCCAAATCGAGAGTATCAGCCCACGTCATTTTTGCTTCGCCATCTTCGAGATCACAAATCAGAACCTCACGGGGATCAAGAAATCGAATAAGGCGATCTGAGTGAGTCGCTACGATTAACTGCGTATGCTTGGAAGCCTCGCGCATCAAGTAAACTAAATGCCTTAAAAGGTCTGGATGTAAACTAACTTCAGGTTCATCTAAAAGAGTAATTGTTGACAAATTTTGGCTTTGCAACAGTGCTACTAACCAAAGAAATCGCAGCGTTCCCTCTGATAGTTCATGCACATATATAGGCTGCGAAAAATTTCTGTCTTTCCAAGTCATAGAAATCGTTCCCGCAGCAACTGGTGGAAAGTTTAAACGCTCAAAATCTGGAAATGCGGCAGAAATAATACTCTCAACCATTTCAAAGCGATCGCGATCGCTTTCACGCAAATCATAAAGACAAGAAACTAAATCCTCGCCTCTTACCCCTGGTAATTTTGCTGATCGCATTGCTTGAGGTAGACGGATTGGGCTATTCCCTGACACATCAAGCGCTCCGTAATAAGTACAAGAAGCAAGACTTTTTCTCAGGTTCTCAGGTTCTTGATACATTTTAGGAACTTGAGAAAGAGAAGACTCTAGATAGTTATGTTCCCAATTGGGTTTTAAGAATCCACTACCTTTCTGAAAATATGTGATATCTAAACCATGAGAATCAATATATTTAGGAGAAATTAAATTTGCCGTCATTGGCACAAGGTTGCTTAATATTTCTATTTCTTGTTTTCTCTTTTGTTCTAAAATTTCTTCCCTAATCTCATAAGATAAACCTTTAGGAGATATCTCTAAACTATATTGCAAAACATCTTTGTCATTTGCTCTCATCGAAAGCGATATTTCTAGTTCTTGCGATCGTCCCCTAGTTAGAATTTCATTTAACCCGCCTTTGCTTTGTAATGACTCATGTAACTTCCCACTCGCTGAAGCCGCTAACAGTGACATTGCATCTAAAAAGGATGTCTTCCCTGAGCCATTTGCGCCAATCATCACTACAAGATCTCGCATTTCTAGATCGACATGCTGAAGGCGGCGAAACCCTTTAATAGATATTTTTTCAATTTTACTCATAATAAGTAGTTAGCGAGATTTTTCTGGTGAGATGCTTTTTGTAGAGTTAATTATATCGCGCTTAGCTTTATTTACGAATTTAGCAAATCAGTCATCTCAAGCTCTTTAAATTTACCGATGAACTTGGCGATCGCCTCCAAACTCTACTCGACAAGAAAAAAGTAGATACACTTACCGCCGCAGAAAACCTTGAGCTAGAAGCGATCGCTGAACTAGACGAGATTTTTAGCTATGTTAATGGGGCGATCGCTATGAAGTCCTTAACGCTGGTCTAATTGAGGATAAATTTGTAATTGTTCCATTAATTCAGACAGTGAAATATTCCGTAACTGCGACAAATGGATAAGATGATTTAGGCGATCGCCATCAGATTGCTCGACAATATCAATCAGATTGAGTAAGTCTTGATGTTCTTCAGTAGTTCTAGTTCTGCACTGATATCTGGTTTAAACTGAACTTTAGCCATGCTTAGCAACCTTTTTTGGGACTTGTATTAAGCGCAATAAACAGAAAATGATGAATTGTAAACTAGTCAACCCTTAACAAACTTGGTGGTCAGGCAAATCAAAAATTAGAGGGCAAAACCACATAAAAACTACTGAAATTGCTAATCGATTGTTTTGCATTTACTGCGATCGCGGTAAAAGGATAGAGTTTTGTAACTAAAAAACACGGTAAAATACACTCTCTTGTAGTGATTTTGGAATAGTTGAAAGGCTTATGTTGGCGAAACGGATTTTGCCTTGTCTCGATGTAAAAGCAGGTCGAGTCGTCAAAGGTATAAACTTTGTCGATCTTAAAGATGCTGGCGATCCCGTAGAACTAGCGCAGGCTTATAATCTCGCAGGAGCCGATGAATTAGTATTCCTTGATATCACTGCCACCCATGAAGATCGCGGCACGATTTTAGATGTGGTCTATCGCACTGCCGAACAGGTATTTATTCCCCTCACCGTTGGCGGCGGTGTCCGCAATCTCGACAATATTCGTGAACTGTTACGGGCAGGAGCCGATAAGGTCAGCATGAATTCTGCCGCCGTTAATGATCCTGACTTGATTAATCGCAGTAGCGATCGCTATGGTAATCAATGCATTGTGGTGGCGATCGATGCTCGCCGTAGAAACGATCCGCAGAACTTGGGCTGGGACGTTTATGTACGCGGTGGACGCGAGAATACAGGTATTGATGCGCTCTGGTGGGCGCAGGAAGTAGTTAAGCGGGGTGCAGGCGAAATCTTGCTGACCAGCATGGATGCTGATGGCACAAAAGCTGGTTACGATCTCGAACTTACTCGCCAAGTTGCGGATTTAGTAGAAGTACCTGTAATTGCTTCAGGTGGGGCGGGTAATTGCAAACATATTTTAGAAGCAGTGACAGAGGGTAGAGCCGAAGCTGCTTTATTGGCTTCATTACTTCACTATGGAGAATTAACCATCGCCGAAATCAAAGAATATCTCAACGCTCATCAAGTGCCAGTGCGATCGCTTTAGAAAAATTCTGCGGCGCAGAATTTTTTAGGGTGTAACTTTAGTGGCGATCGGCATTCTCCAACCAGAGCCAAAGGCGCGATCGGTAATTTTTAAACCGGGGGCAGCTTGGCGGCGTTTGAATTCGGCAATTTTGACCAGACGCACCACGCGATCGACCGTTGCTTGCTCATGTCCTAAATTGATAATTTCCGTAGGCGAGAGATGCTGATTAATTAATTTATGCAAGATATCATCAAGAACGTCGTAGGGCGGGAGCGAATCTTGGTCGAGTTGATCAGGCTTGAGTTCTGCACTAGGAGGCTTGGTAATGATATTTACAGGAATGACTTCGGCAACATCCTGCTTAATTGTTAGAGGTGAATTAGTCCGATTGAGCCACCCACAAATCGAAAACACTCGCGTTTTGGGTACATCAGCGATCGCTGCCAACCCACCATTCATATCACCATAGAGAGTGCAATAACCCACTGAAACTTCGGATTTGTTACCTGTAGAAAGCAATAAATGTCCAAACTTATTAGAGATCGCCATGAGCAAACTGCCACGAATTCGCGATTGCAAATTCTCTTCAGTAACATTAATAGCAAGCCCTGCAAATAGATTTGCCAAACTATCATCAAAAGCTAACATCATTGGCTGAATGGGAATCGTTTCTGTCGTAATTCCTAAATTCTGGGCAAGGGCGATCGCATCGGTAATCGAATGATCGGAACTATAGGGAGAAGGCATCAGCACGCCCAAGACATTCTCTTTACCGATCGCTTCTGTGGCGATGGCCGCAACTAGTGCCGAGTCAATCCCCCCACTTAAACCAATGACAACTTTACGAAAGCAGCATTTCTTTACATAGTCCCTTACACCGAGAACCAGAGCCGCAAAGATTTCCGCATCGTCACTTTCATAGCTGGATAAATTTGGACTCTGACAAACTTGCTCAAAATCAATTACAAGCAAATCTTCATCAAAACCTTTACCCTGTGCCACAATTTCGCCATCACGATTAAACGCCATACTACGCCCATCAAAAATCAGATCGTCATTTGCGCCTACCTGATTGGCATAGAGCAAGGGCAAATCATGAACAATCGCACTATGGCTGAGCATAGCTTCGCGCAACTTCTGCTTACCGACCGCATAGGGAGAAGCAGATAAATTAACTAACAGATCTACATCTTTTTGCGCTAGTTCCGCAACAGGATCATCAGTATAGTTACGTTTTTCCCAAAATTTCTCATCATTCCAAATATCCTCACAAATCGTCACCCCCACTCGTAGAGAAGATTGATTGGGCAGCTTTAATGTAAAAACTTGGCTGCCCTCGCCAACCGCAAAATAGCGATCTTCATCAAATACGTCATAGGTCGGCAACAATCGCTTATGAAAAATTTGCTGCACCTCGCTACCTTGCAATAGAACTGCACTATTAAACAGAGTCTTTCCTCCTGATTGGCTCGCTTTGGGATTGAAAGAAACTGTACCCACTAGCACTGCAACATTGCTTGGTATTTTTTTTGCAAGATCAGCGATCGCTAATTCCATATCGCGAACAAACTGATGATTCATCAATAAATCACGAGGGGGATAGCCACAGATAGATAGCTCAGGGGTCAGAACTAACTGAACATCCTGTGCTGCAAGTTTTTGGATTGCAAGCAAGAGGCGATCGCAATTACCTACTAAATCACCAATGATCGGATTAAGCTGTGCGATCCCAAATTTTACAGATCCAAATTTTATAGAGGCAGAGGTCATGTTTGATTAACGCAAGAAACAAGCATGGAGCCACATAACAATCAAGATAATTGCTGTTTGGAGTGGGCTAGGAAAAGATGGCGCACCTGCCAAACGAGATAATACCACTTGGTTTGTTAAAGCAGCAAAACCTACACCCAAAGTGATCCCCGATAGAGAAATCAGTAAAGCGCGTCCAAAGCGATTTTCTTTGCGTGTTAGTAAATAAACGCTAACAATCAAACCGAACGATAGCCAAGTTGTAGTTGCTGCTGGCACAAAAAAGCTGATTATCGCAAGTCCTGCAAAGATCCCTAGGGAAATATAAATATCCTTTTGGCTAGGACTATCCAATAGTTTTGATAGCCAAGTTGGAGTGCGCTGTTGCGAATTATTTTGCAAAGCTACAGGAGTCTCTGTAGATAGCCGTTCTGGATAGCGAATGCGATCAGGTACAGCGATCTTGCCTTCTTTGCGGGCGCGTAATCTAGCCATGAGGATGGCATCGTAGGAAAGCTCGATCGCTTCTTGTTGAGACTCATCTCCCTCATATTCGCGCAATAGGCGATCACGTGCATCACGCACTTCTTCAAAGGAGGCTTCGTCGGTGACTCCTAGTTTTTCGTAGGGAGTTGGTTCGCTCATTTTTCCAACTATGTATTTATAGAGTTCGATGTGGATGCTCTGAAAAAGTCACTTAGCGACTAATCAGGAAACAATATACAGCTTAATGTTTAATGCTTAAACATAGTATAACGTCTGCTTTCAAATACTCATTTAAACTTTTGAATATCTCTGTAAAAGCCATGCCCCAACTTCAGATTGAGATTTCTCACGGCTAAGTCTTAGCGCAGCTTCGACATCAGCGATCGCTAAATCACCTAACAATTTCGATTCTGTAATCTGACGACTGCCTCCATCGATCATTTCAAAAGCAATAATTTTTACTTCTTGGACATCAACCACCCAATATTCGCTAGTCCCCAACTGTTCATAAAGCAATCGTTTTTTACCTAAATCATCACTGATTGTAGAACTAGATATTTCAATTACCAAATTAGGTACAGCAAACTCATCTAGATTTACGATAGAGCTACTGCGCGGCGCGGATGCACCGATGTAGTAAGCGATGTCAGGTTGGCAGCCTTGAATTCCCGTTTTTGTAAAGCTGCAATTGGTCAAGCCTCTCGCTGGGATGGCAGCTAATGTGCAATATAAACTAATTGCAAAGATGATCAACGTATTATCCTCTGCATGTTCTGAACCGACAGGCATAGTCTCGATCCTCATTTGCCTAAATTGATTTTTGTCGTAATAGCATCGCGAGTCGGCATATAGAGGATTTTCGAGAATCTGCACAAACTCATGCCATGTTGCACTAATCCATTGATCGGTAATGAGTGGCTGGGATATTGGCTCTTGATTTTTGAGAGGGGGAGTGGCGATCGCTGTCATCTTAAATAATCTCCCAAAGACAAAACTTTGCTATATGCTACCAAAAACATCTGATAAATTAGTGAAAATAAATATATAACAAGACATAACAGGCATCACGATACAATTCTGTAGACTAGCATCATGGACTAATTGCTTTCTTAAAAATCTTTTACTTATACATGGATCTGTCCACATGGATTTAGACCTCATTGTTTCAAATGTTCTCAATCCGCCGATTCTGTTCTTTTTCTTGGGCATGATAGCGGTATTGATTAAGTCGGATTTAGAAATTCCGCCACCAATTCCGAAATTATTTTCACTATATTTACTCCTAGCGATCGGCTTTAAGGGGGGTGTTGAGCTTGTCAAAAGTGGGATTAGTCAAGAAGTTATTCTGACTATGCTTGCCGCGATCCTAATGGCTTGTGTTGTCCCTCTCTATTCATTTTTTATTCTTAAGATTAAGCTTGACTCTTACAATGCGGCGGCGATCGCGGCAACCTATGGCTCGATTAGTGCTGTTACCTTCATCACTGCCAGTTCATTTCTGGGACAATTAAATATTCCCTTTGATGGCTATATGGTCGCAGCTTTGGCTCTGATGGAGTCGCCTGCAATCATTGTTGGATTGATCCTCGTCAGTTTATTTACTGCCGAAGAGAAAGCTGCTAAAGGCGAAGAACGAGAATTTGCATGGGGTGAAGTACTCCGTGAAGCTTTTCTGAATAGTTCTGTATTTTTGCTAGTCGGCAGTTTAATTATTGGTTGCCTCACAGGTGAGAGAGGCTGGCATGTCCTGTCACCCTTCACCCAAGATATGTTTTATGGCGTTTTGACCTTCTTCTTGATGGATATGGGACTAGTTGCGGCAAAGCGAATTAAGGATTTACAAAAAACAGGATTTTTCTTAATTGCCTTTGCGATTTTAATGCCGATCTTAAATTCGGGTGTGGGCATTGCGATCGCTAAATTAATTTCCATGTCGCAGGGAGATGCGCTTTTATTTGCAGTGCTATGTGCCAGCGCCTCATATATCGCCGTACCTGCGGCGATGCGTCTGACAGTGCCAGAGGCAAATCCTAGCCTTTATGTGTCAACCGCCCTAGCTGTCACATTTCCGTTCAATATCATTGTCGGGATTCCCCTATATATGTATGTGATTAATTTATTTTGGGCAGTTTAATAAAATCAATAAAGAAGCAATTTTCTACGGCACGTCGTCGCAGAGCCACAAAAAATTGCTTCTTTATTAATTTTCAGGTCTCCAAGTTAACATTAAGTTAAGTAAAATACAAAACCATCCAACTTATCGATAAAAGCAATCATAATTTGAGTTAAGCGCAATATTTAAGGTAAACAAAACTTAGATTCGGTTTCTGTTGAAATTTATTAGTTAAATATTTTTAGTCGAGATAAAACTATGCAATCGGTGAAAAGGATCGAAATTGTTTCTGATTCTGTCGAATCCCATAAAATCATCAAAGTTTTAGAATCTGTTGGGGTTTTAAACTATACAGTCATTCGCAATGTGATTGGGAAAGGAGTCAGTGGAACTAATTCAGGCGATCTCGATATGAGTATGCTAGAAAATGACTATGTAATTGCCTTCTTTTTGGCTGACAGAACTCAACTATTAGTTGAGAAATTAAGACCAGTGATCAATAAATTTGGTGGGGCTTGTTATATTTCTGAGGCAATGGAGATTAACGCTGTTCAGTCCGTTAGCTCAATTTAAATTCTTACAAAATCAAATGCAGTTTGAGCAGTTATGACTCCGCTACCTAAATATCGACCGAAACAATTATCATTGGGTCCCTTAGAATTGGAACTCCTCAATATTATTTGGGATAGTACAAGGATTAGTGCGACCGATATTCAGGATCGCATTCTTACCAATCCTGATCGCGAACTTGCCTATGGCTCGGTGATGACCGTATTACGCCGTCTCGAACAAAAGGGCTGGGTTGTCTGTGACAAAGAAGGACGCACTTTCTATTGGCAAACCCTAATTTCTCGTGAAGAGGCTCAAGCCTTAACTGCCTATAACCAACTCAATCGCTTTTTAGAAGTGGGTGACGCTGACATTGTGGCAGCCTTTGCCAGTGATCTTGATCTCGCCAGTATAGACAAGCTCGAAGCGATCGCCGCACGCCTCAAAATTATTCGCCAATCTAGAGAACAACAGGAAGGTTAGCCATGTCATTTTTCTCTATACATTCAGTAATGCTATTGGGATCGCTAAGCCTTGCTTGGGGCTTACGTTATGGCTGGGAAACGAAAAATAGTGACTTACCTTGGCAAGTACGTTGGCAGCGATTATTGCTTTGTTTTGTACTACCTCCTTTATTGGTTATAACGACAGCGATCGCGGTGCTATGTATGGGAGTTGAAGGTCAAATGATTGGCATAGAGGCAGGACGACTGAGCTATGCGATCGCTTTGATATTTTTGATCTACAGCATTTTTCGGAGTGGTCAATTAGCTTGGCTTGGCTGGCAGTCTTTACAACGATTACAAAAACTAGTTGTCAATGTAGAAATTTCAGATCGATCAGAATCTATGCAAATGCTGGATATTCCGATGCTATTTGCAGCTCAAATTGGCTTTTGGCGATCGCAACTTTTTGTAAGCCAAAGTTTGCTCAATAATTTTGATGCACAACACCTTGAAGCTATTTTATTGCATGAACGCGCCCATGCTCATTATCGCGATACCTTCTGGTTTTTCTGGTTAGGCTGTCTACGCCAAATTATGCCTTGGCTTCCCAATACTCAATCACTTTGGGAAGAATTATTATTATTACGGGAACTGCGAGCCGATCGCTGGGCGGCTCAGCAATTAGATGGCTTATTATTAGCCGAGTCATTGCTTGCAATGGTTAGTAGTAACATGATGCCATCCGTAACCTTTGCTGCTGCTTTTGGTTCTACAAATACAAGCGATCGATTGGAAGAACGCATTAATTTTTTATTAGCTGATCCTGAACCCTTACCACAATTGTCTTGGCGATCTCTAATGTGGGTTGGACTTGCACTATTACCGCTTGCATTACTGCCATTGCATTCCTGAATATGAGTCACAGTTTATACTTAGGATAAATAAAGGCAGCGCAAGGCTGCCTTTATTTATAGATATTGTTTTTTTGACTCGTCTTTCACCGATCTTTCCATTTAATATGCTTAACTATGCTTTTGGCATTACCCGTGTGGCTTTGCGTGATTACATTCTTGGTTCCATTGGGATGATTCCTGCAACTGTCATGTATGTTTATCTTGGATCTTTGGCTATGGATATTAACTCGCTCAACTCTGCATCAAATATCAGTTCTCAAGCCCAAACTATACAATGGTCTATTCACATGATTAGATTGCTTGTTACTGCACTTGTCAGTGTATATCTTGCTCGAATTGCGAAGCGCAAATTACCAAACTTCAAGAGCTGTAGCGCACGCACAGCGTGCGCTACAGCTCTTGAAGTTTCTATTTAATTACGCTAGATAGTTATTACGACCCTTCTTAGATCAAGAGACTAAAATCAATGAGTGCTTCTGACCAACTTAGCTTCAATGAATATGAATCCTTCATTCAACCGATGGATGAATATAACCAAGCGCTGCTTGAGGATGTGCATCCAAGAGATTGGATCAATCCTAACCCTGCAATATGTTATGACTTAGTAGTAATTGGCGCAGGTACGGCGGGATTGGTGGTTGCCGCAGGAGCCGCAGGACTAGGCTTAGGACTAAAAGTGGCGCTGATTGAAAAGAATCTCATGGGTGGAGATTGCTTGAATGTTGGCTGTGTACCATCTAAATGTGTAATTCGTTCAGCCAGAGTCATATCGGATATTCTCAACGGCGATACTTTTGGTATTCATGCTAGAGATATTGACATTGACTTTGCTGCTGTCATGCAGAGAATGCGCCGAGTTCGCGCCAGTATTAGTGACCATGACTCAGTAAGAAGATTCAGTAACCTTGGCATTGATGTATTTTTAGGAGCCGCTAAATTTGTCGATGAAAAATCTGTGGAGGTGAATGGAGCGCGATTACGTTTTAAAAAAGCGGTAATAGCTACAGGTGCAAAAGCAGCACGTCCACAGGTGCAAGGCTTAGCCGAGACAGGATATTTCACTAATGAAACTGTATTTACGCTCACGGAACGCCCAAAACGGTTAGCGGTGATTGGTGGTGGACCAATTGGCTGTGAACTCGCTCAAGCTTTCCATCGCTTGGGTTGTGAAGTGACTTTAATTCACAAAAATAGTCATCTCCTTAATCGCGAAGATGCAGATGCTGCTGAAATAGTTCAAACCAGTCTATTGAAAGATGGAATCACACTAATTTTAGGAGGAAAACTAGAATATGTTGAAGCTAAAGATTATGGCAAAATTATCAGCTATCAGCAAAATGGGGAATCTAAGAGAGTATGGATTGATGAAATTTTAGTCGGTGCGGGGCGATCGCCAAATGTGGAAGGCTTAAATCTGGAAGTAGCAGGTGTGAACTATAACCAACGGCGCGGCGTGATCGTCAATGACTATCTGCAAACTAGTAATCCCCATATCTATGCTGCGGGTGATATCTGTTCAGATTTAAAGTTTACCCATGCTGCTGATGCCGCCGCCCGTATCGTTATCAAAAACACCCTATTCTCTCCCTTTGGTTTAGGACGGAGCAAAGTTAGTAATTTGGTGATGTCTTGGGTGACTTTTACTGATCCTGAAATTGCCCATGTGGGAATGTATGCCAGTGACGCTCGTGCTAAAGGGATCGAAACTAGCGAAATTAAGATTCCCTTTACGAATGTCGATCGCGCGATCTTTGATGGTGAAACTGAGGGCTTCGTGAAGATCTTGCATCAAAAAGGCAGCGATCGCATCTTAGGCGGCACGATTGTCGCTCGTCATGCTGGCGAAATGATTGGCGAAATTAGTTTAGCAATCGTGGCAAAACAGGGATTGAATACTCTATCCAGTGTCATTCATTCCTATCCCACCCAAGCCGATGCCATCAAAAAAGCCGCTGATGCCTATCGCAAAACTCTGCTGACTCCTCCTACTCAGTCATTCTTAAAGTTATTATCAAAATTTAGTTAACCACCACAACATCATGACCTATCTCGAAACTACTGCCAAATTTTATGCTGAAGCTGCTCAAACCCCACAAGTTGGATTGTGCTGCATCAGTACGCCCCCCTTACAATATCCTGATCTCACCATACCCGAAATCATCCAACAGATGAACTATGGCTGCGGTACAACCATTCAACCAACGGAACTAACAGGATCGCCAACGGTTCTCTATATCGGTGTTGGTGGTGGGCTAGAAGCCTTGCAATTTGCCTATTTCTGTCGCCGTCCATCGGCGGTGATTGCCGTTGATCCTGTTGCGGAGATGCGCGATGCAGCTATTCGCAATTTACAACTAGCGGCAAAAGAGAACCCTTGGTTTGATCCTAGCTTTGTGAAAATCCTTGATGGTAATGCTTTCAACTTGCCTGTAGCCGATGCTTCAGTGGATGTGGTAGCGCAGAATTGTCTCTTTAATATCTTTGAACCTGATGATTTAAGACGCGCCTTAAAGGAAGTCTATCGCGTTCTTAAACCTAAAGGCAGATTAATCATGAGTGATCCGATCGCCACTCGACCAATCCCTAGCCATTTGCAAGCCGATCAGCGTCTGCGAGCGATGTGTCTCTCTGGAGCCATGACCTATGATGAATATATGCAACAGCTTGTAGATGCAGGTTTTGGTCAAGTGGAAATTCGCGCCCGTCGCCCCTATCGCCTACTTGACACCCAGACATTTCAACTAGATGCACCGCTATTACTAGAAAGTTTAGACTCTGTATCTTTTAAAGTTCCCATTCCTAAAGATGGGGCTTGTATCTTTACCGGGAAAACTGCCATTTATAATGGAACAGAAGAGATTTTTGACGATCGCGCTGGTCATGTTTTGTTACTTGGCAATCCTGTTGCGGTCTGCGATAAAACTGCCAAAAACCTTGCGACTAAGTTCCTTCAAGAAGTAATTGTCACCGATTCCACTTGGCATTACAACGGCGGCGGTTGCTGTTAATCAGGAAATAGAACAAGCGAATCTTGTTCTATTTCCTTTAATAAATTTGGATGAATTAAAATAAAGCAAAAACCATGCTCAGTAGCAAAATTATATCGATGAAGCTTGGGCGAACGCTAATTTATTTAGCTCCACATTTAGCTCTAAGCGTAATCGCATTTCTCTTGATGACGAATCCAGTTTATGCTCAAACTGCTGCCCCCACAGGAGGATTCAATCCACAGGAGTTACTTCGTAATGCTTTGCAATGGGTAGAAAGTCTCGGTTATGTCGGTGGGATTGCCTTTATTGGTATTTATATCATCGCCACCGTTGCTTTTTTACCAGGTTCCATTCTCACCTTGGGTTCAGGAGTGGTATTTGGAGTAGTCCTCGGCTCAATCTATGTATTTATTGGCGCAACGATCGGCGCGATCGCTGCTTTTTTAGTCGGGCGTTATCTCGCACGCGGCTGGATTGGCAAAAAAATTGAAGGTAATCAGAAATTTGCCGCGATCGACAAAGCCGTTGCCCATGAAGGATTCAAGATTGTTTTATTAACTCGCCTCTCACCAATCTTCCCTTTCAACTTGCTTAACTATGCTTTTGGAGTCACAGGCGTATCTCTCAAAGACTATGCGATCGCCTCCATCGGGATGTTGCCTGGGACGGTGATGTATGTTTATATTGGTTCCCTCGCTGGCGATCTTGCCAGAATTGGTAGCAACAATTCACCCACTGATCCGACAATTCAATGGATCATACGCATTGTTGGTTTTATTGCGACAGTTGCCGTCACCGTCTATGTGACCCGCATTGCCCGCAAAGCCCTAGACGAAAAAGTTTTTAATGAATAATTTTACCTACCTAAATAACTATGTCCCCCACCGCAACTACTTCTTTAAGCCAACGTCATGCAGCTTTATCTAGCCCTCAAAATCAAATTGAACTTTTAGAATCCCTTAATCTTGATCGCTTGCCAGAGCAAGGTGATTTTGCCGCAACGATCAACACAAGTGGGTGGTCGAAACTCACTCCATCTAAGTTAGAAATCTTCCAAATCAATATTGGCAAAATTTGCAACATGGCTTGTCGTCACTGCCATGTTGATGCGGGTCCCGATCGCCGCGAAAACATGGATCGACAAACCATTGATGCTTGCCTCAAAGCTCTTGATCAGACAGAAGCCCATACTGTGGATATTACGGGCGGCGCTCCTGAATTAAATCCCCATTTTCGCTATTTGGTTGAGCAATGTGTCGTGCGTGGCAAGCACGTAATCGATCGCTGCAATCTCACTGTGCTGCTTCTGCCCACAATGCAAGATTTACCCGAATGGCTTGCTGAACATCGAGTGGAAGTTGTTTGCTCTTTGCCACATTTTCGCCAGCCAAACACCGATCAGCAGCGCGGCGATGGTACTTTTGAACAATCAATAGAAGCTTTGCGCCGTCTCAATGCTGTAGGTTATGGTAAAGGCAATCCGCATCTCAAGCTCACTTTAGTCAGCAATCCTGCCGATGCAACTCTATCTTGCAATCAAGCGGTGATACTAGAGGAAATGTGGAAACAAGGTCTACACAAGAATCATGAAATTACCTTTGATCGCCTGATTGCGATTAACAATATGCCAATTGCGCGGCATCTGGAATGGTTAGAACAGTCTGGTAATTTGCAAGCCTATATGGAATTACTAGTTAATTCCTATAATCCAGACACTGTATCAGGTTTGATGTGTCGAAATACGATCTCCGTTTCTTGGGATGGTAGATTATTTGATTGTGATTTTAATCAAATGTTAGATTTGGAAATTCAACAACTTGATCAAAAATATCTACATGTCCGTGATTTTAATCCTCAATTATTAGCTAATCGCCAAATCATCACAGGTCGTCATTGTTTTGGTTGTACCGCGGGTGCAGGCAGTTCTTGCAGTGGGGCGATCACCTAAGTTTAGCCTCAAGCCCTATGAAAAATCTGGTTTTGATTGGCGGCGGACATAGCCATGCGATCGCTTTAAGTTTATTTGGTATCCATCCATTAGCCGATGATATTCTGATTACATTAATCACAGATGTTACCGATGCACCCTATTCAGGTATGTTGCCTGGTCACATTCTTGGCTATTACAGTTTTAAGGAATGCCATATTGATTTAGTGAATCTAGCCAAATTCTCTCAGGCTAACTTAGTTATCGATCAAGCAGTTAATTTAGATTTAGCCAATAAACAAGTGCTATGTCAAAACCATGCACCCATTGATTTTGATTGGCTATCGATTGACATTGGCAGTACACCTGCTATATCAGCGATTATGGGAGCAGATCAATATGCGATCGCGGCTAAACCAGTACCTCAGTTTTTGACCCATTGGCAACAGTTATTAACATCCTTAGAAAGCGATAAGGCGATACCGACTGATCGCCCATTACGCATCGGCATCGTTGGCGGCGGTGCTGGTGGAGTCGAATTAGCTTTCACAATTAAGTCACGAATAGAGGCGATTTTGCGATCGCAAGGATTATCGCCAATGTTGCTAGAAATTCATTTGTTGCATCGACAAGCAACTCTAATGACGGGCTACCCTGCAAAAGTAGGAAAACGCTTTGAGCAAGTTCTCCTTGACCAAGGAATTTATATTCATTTATACGAAATTGTCAATCTCATCAAACCTGATTCTGACAATCAATCCGAGCAATACCCTCTGCAAACTCCCAAAATAATTGGTTGTGAATCAGGATTTACATTACAATGCGATCACCTTTTTTGGCTCACTAATGCCTCAGCCCCATCATGGATTCGTGACTCAGGTTTAGCCACTGACCAGAAAGGCTTTATCCTGATTAATAATAAACTGCAATCCATTTCCCATCCCTACATCTTTTCCACTGGGGATATTGCTTCTAGTATTAGCCATCCCAGACCTAAAGCAGGGGTTTTCGCAGTACATCAAGGCAAACCTCTATTTAGAAATTTACAGCGCATATCATCAGATAAGCCACTAATTCCTTTTTATCCCCAAAAACAGTATCTTTCCCTAATCGGCACTGGATATAGAACCGAATCTAGCGACAAATATCTGCAAGCGATCGCCGCTTGGGGCGGACTATGTTTTGGACCATCAAAACTACTCTGGTCTTGGAAAGAATACATTGATCGTCAGTTTATGCAGCAATTTATATCATTTTAGATGCCCAAAATGCTTGCACTTTTGTAGAAAATACAGGCTAAATTTGGTAAGTATCCAATAGAACTAGAGTGTAAGTCGATATTCACATAAATAGCTCACGAAATAGTGTGAGATGGTAAGTTTATATGGGGCAGAGATCGCTTAATCCCTTTTCTTCAAACAACGATACCAGTTTGCTAACTTTGATGGAGACACTCCTAGTAAATAACCAACAATCATTAGTTGGTTAATCAATGTCGTGCGGAAAATGCCTAGCTTTTGCCAACGACGACTAGAGGTAAGTACTGGAGCAGAAGCAATTGCAATTCTTCCTTTCTTCTTTAGGAGACGGATAAGTTCAAAGTCTTCCATGATTGGTAACTCTGGAAATTTACCTATACTATGAAAAAGAGATGCTTGTAGGAAAATGGCTTGATCGCCGTAGGGCATTTGGAATAGGTGAGATCGCATCGAAACTCCCCATTCCACTAACCTTAGTCCTACTTTTTTGCCATCGATCTTCAATTCAAATACTCCCGCGATCGCATTTGATTGCAGTAAGATTTGCCGAACTACGCTGTCAAAGTTTTTTGGAAGGCACGTATCAGCGTGGAGAAATAAAAGAATCTCACCTTTGGCAATACTAGCACCTAAGTTCATCTGCTGAGAGCGACTTCGAGGCGCAGAAATCACCCTAGCCCCAAAAGAATTTGCAACTTTTATAGTGTCATCCGAACTCCCTCCATCCACAACAATCACTTCAACACCGACAGCGTTACTAACTGCATTTAAGGTGCGTGGTAAGTTCTCCATTTCATTTAGGGCTGGAATAATAATAGAAATACTAATAGTGCTTCTATGAATCATGGTTTTAATATTTGACTGTATTTTTCCCAAACGGCTAAATCTTTAGCAGTATCAACGTCTGTTAAGTATGGTAAATAGGAAATCTTCAAACCCAATTTCTCTGAATTTTTCACTGTTTCCTGGAGTACCTCTGAGGTACTCCAAGGAATTCCAGAAAATAACTCTGGAATAAATCGCTTTAATCCAATTAGGTAATAACCACCATCATTTGCAGGTCCTAAAACTAGATCTCCTTGTTGTAATGCTCTAAATCCAAGATCGAGAGTTTCAGTATCTAGATCTGGACAGTCCGTACCAATAATAACAACTGAGTCACTCCCTTTAGAGATTGCCATCTGAACTGCATAAGATAGACGATCACCTAGATCCCCTGCTGACTGGCTTTGGTAGTCTAGATCGTCTCCTAGCCAATCTTTCATTTGCGAATCACTACCACCAGCGAACCATACTTCAATTGATATAGATCTGAGGAATCTTAAGGTTCTTGCCTGCTCTAGAGTGTGCTCCGTCATCTGCTTGTATATCAAAGTAGAGATTTCTGCTCCTAATGCAGGAATTAAACGGGTTTTGACCTTCCCTAGTTCTGGATAGCGGGCAAAGATGATAAGGCACTGCTTTGTATCAAGAGAGAATTCATTTTTCACTGAATTCAGTTCAACTTGGGTTTGCATAGATTCCATAATAATCTTTTGTTCTTCCGTCAATCGCCGCAATAATTCTTCACGTAGGAATTGAATCACAGCCAAACAACCTCACAGGATCTGCCTAACTTAACTATAAGGCGATCGCTAAGACAGTTAGAAATTTCCCAAGTGCGAGACACAAAATTAGCAACAATAGCATCGCTTACTGTGCGTTCTATTTCTTTGATCGTACCACGAGCGCTCGCCTAATATACATTTGTTATCAGGAGCTTGGCTAAAGCCTCACTTTTATCATGAGCAAAATGCTCTGTCTAAAATGTAAAGAACTAATCTCAGCATCAGCTAGACGATGCCCAGAATGTGGATATGCCTTGAAACCGAGTTGGAAATTACTAATAGTTGGCGTTATGCTCATATTTTCGCTGGCTACAGTGTTTTTCCTTCCCTATCTCATCAAATTCATCAAGGATGAACCCAAACCCAAGCTAGATAATTCTCAAACCGCTACCACTAAAGCAATACAGCAGTTATTTTTACCACTAGAACTGGCATTGTCAATGAGTCCTTATTTTGGTTTAGCAGATTTTAGTTGAATGTTTGATGCGATCTCGTAAACATTGCTTTTTTGTCACAAAAAATATATTAAAGATCTGATACATTAAGTCAAACACTTGATAAATTTCGGTGTCATGAATT
>CALRWX020000026.1:0-41474 GCA_943371975.1 Pseudanabaena sp. UWO311
ATAAACGCTCAGCTTTCAATCGCCATCTCCTTGAACGCTTTATTTCCCTGTTAGATTTAGACCTTACTTCAATTAAATTACACCCTAATTTCCACAAACTTTGTAACTACGGCTCCATCTCTGCCCCAATTTGTCCGTAGTATTGTTATTTCATCGCAAACTGTTCTACGCCAACTAGTTGGGCGACTCGAAGTGCCGAAGTGATCGCTCCTTCATGCAATCCATCGCCAAGGTAAGATCCTGCGTGATAGGTATTATTCTCACCATTAGTAGCAACCACTTCATCACGATACTTAAAAGATTTAGTAGTGTATAACGGCGTGTGATGCTTTTGGATATGAATAATGCGATCGCCAGCAATTATCTCTTCTAATTGGTAAGACAGGAAATATTTTTGTAATGACGCAATATCGCAAAGCTGATTGAGACAACTGTTATAGCCCCAACCCGTATCGGTTTGAAAAAAGTCAAATTCTGTAGGCTGTTTGATGCCATAGCGATCATACATAGAGCGATCAGCATGGACAATGCTATTCACATAATTTGCTCTCCATTCCGAAAAACGTTTGACTTCCAATTCAGTTGGATCGGCTAATAGTGACAGTACTTGGTCAGGTGGTGTCGCAAATACGACCTTATCAAATTCTTGAACTTTGCCCTGCGATCGCACAATTTTGACAGCATTGGCACTTCTGAAAATATGATCGATTTCTTCATCGAGAAAAATTTCACCTTTGAATCGCGCCAAGATTTTTTGAATATAGGAATACACGCCACCTTTAATCCTGAACCATTTCACAGCAACATCATCACGCAAAACTGGTATCGCTAATTCTGCGGGAAAGTCATCAATCAATTCCATCGGCATCGAGTAGCTATACATGACTAGTAACTTTAACCAAGTATTGCGATCGCAAGCGCGTTTTAAGTATTGCGATAGAGGATGATTGTCGAACTCATTCAATTCAGCAAATTTGATTTCGAGCCATAGTCCTACGGAACGGGCATAGAGAGTATCCAGATGCAAATACTCAATCAGGCGACGGATACCCGTGAAGTTCTTACGGATTGAGACTTCCGATAGATAGTGACTACCATTGTTAAAAAACATGGCTGAGCCGATATCAACTGGTTCGAGTTCCACACCCAGTTCTTCCATCAGTTGCATAAAGTTATAAAATACCGATGGGAACTCGATTACGCCACATTCGAGAACTTCCTGACAATCAGATTGGTTCGGCTGTACATTTTGATTCAATGTCCGAATATGTCCGCCTAAACTAGGTTGTCTTTCAAAGACAGTGACTTGATGTCCCTGCTTATCGAGTAGATAGGCTGTGACCATACCACTAGCGCCACCGCCAAGTATTGCGATTTTCATAGTAGAATTCTCAATTTATAAAATAGATATTGAATCCAAAAAACAGTTAAAAGTTTTGCTTTGCAAAACTTTTAACTGTTTTTTGGGATTTCGCCTAAAATTACATCGCCAGAAAGTCTTTGATATAGCAATGCACCTGTCCAAATTGTGGGCGCAAACCCAGGGTAGCCAGATGAAGCATTACAAAAATAGAAATGATTAAGAGAAGTTTCGTGATTCAATCTGCCTAGCCCCATATTGCGCGGTGTTAGGCTAGAGCCATAAGAATTACCATTAGGACACCAGCAAAAACGCTCGTTTGTGGTCGGGCTACCCGTAATATGGAAGACTAGATGCTTTCTAAAGTTCGGTACATATTTTGCTTCCACAACATCTAAAATAGAATCAAAAATCTCCTGTTTTTTGTGGTTATAGGCCTTGTGATCGCCTTCTTCTAATTTCTTAAAATAGTCATAATTGGCGACAGTGAGAAATTCCACAATCTGACAATCCTCTGGACAGTCTGGGCTTGCCTCGGCAAGTAATGTGGGCGTAGTAATTGCAAAACTGGGATTAGAGAAATCATGGCGATCGTACATTTGGGCGAAAGCTTCATTAAGATTTTCATGCCCCGTATGGAAGAGATTCCATTTCCCAAATCCATAGTCTCTCAGATCGATATCCTTGACGATACAATAAGCCATGTAGTTGGATGCCGAATATGTATAATCGAGTTTTCGGCGTACCGTTTTTGAGAATTGAGATTCACCGATCATCTTGGCGGCTTTTTTTGGATCGATATTGCAAATCACCGTATCGCCTGTAAATTCCTCGGTTTGATGGCTAAGGAGATTCATCGCCTGAACTCCTGTAACGGTTCTATCGGTAACATAAAAATTCATAACTTCATGATTAAGCAATACCTCTCCACCTTTGGATTCGATGGCTTTGACCAAGGAATTAATCACATGCTCAAAATGCTGCGTTGGATAGAAAGCCCCCGCTTGATAGCCTCGGAACAATACTACCCAAGCATAGAAAGATAGTTGATTGGGCGGCAATAAAAAATCTAGCCATTGCAGAGCTAGTAAGGTTTGAGCAGCTTGGGGAAGTTGAAACTTATCAAATACATCTTGCAACGTACTATTCAGATACTGAACCGTAGAAAACACTTCAAGCGGATGTTTGATTAGTTCTATCGGATTAATTGGCGGCGATATTTTCTTTAAGCCATCGCCAGTTTTCTCGACTTCGTTGATGAACTGACGGAGGCGATCGCTAGATTCTGGAAAGAGGATAGATAGTCGCTGGATTAGCTCCTCTGTCTCTGAGGGAATATCCATCGCATATTCAGGCATCCGCATATGATCGAAGCCTTGCGGGTCATAACGTTCAAAGGTGACTTCGCGCTCTAGACCAAGTTTTTTCAGTACCCGATTAACAGTTTGACCTTCGCCACAATCCCAAACATAGTGAAATTGAGCGTTAAACTTATATTTTTTTGCCATCGTAAACGTATG
Organism: Pseudanabaena sp. UWO311; assembly: GCA_943371975.1. Lineage (GTDB taxonomy): Bacteria > Cyanobacteriota > Cyanobacteriia > Pseudanabaenales > Pseudanabaenaceae > Pseudanabaena. The sequence continues at coordinate 2,881 of CALRWX020000026.1, forward strand.
TCCAAAGCCGCCAGCATGTTCGTGTGCTTCGAGAATTTGGACAGTTTTGCCATAGTTTGCCATGAGCGCACCAAAGGTCAATGCTGATAAACCACTACCAACTATCAAGTAATCTGTTTTCATATTGAGCAATCCGCGAACTTATGACATTACTCTGACAGGTGCTTGTTTTGTTTCCTGAATGAGTTGTTTGATTACGACACAAAACGCAATTTGCTTTTTGGGACATTACTAGCGATCGCCTGTCAGTAAAGCTACAATGCGATCGCAGGTTAGTTATCAGATCAGTTAGGTTTTCGTATCGAATTTGCTCGTATTTCCATTGTCTCATCATGAGACTTCCCTGAGTTTTCTACACCACTAAGCTCTCTGCCTGATGATCGCTACATTTTTAGTTCTTGTCACAGTCTGGTGTTATTTTGCCTATCAAATTAGTACGCATCCTATGATTTCTAAGTTTCTCTCTAATTACAGCAGTTCAACAGTACCTTTTGTACTGATTGCTTTGGGGATTTACATTGTTTATGAAAGTGAAACTTATCAGTTATTACTGATATTTCGCTAGGAGTAAGGAGAAAATGGAAACCAGTCATACCCTTACCTTGATGTTGGGCGCTATTGCAGTTGGATCTGCGATTTGGGCAACTTCGGTAACTTTAGAATATTTAGTTAAACTAGCTGGTAAATTGGTAATCACCATTATATCGTTTGCACTAGTGGTAATTTATTTAAAAGTTTATGTTGGTATTGACATCTTCCAAAGCCTAACCGACTTTGGGAATGTAGCCATAATAGGAACAAGACAATTATTAAAGACGGTTTCGGCTCTGATATCTCAATCTTCTTAAATGGGTAATGGTCTATATGTTAAATGCCACAAAATTAAATGACACATTGATAAACATCAAACCGTTAAATGCCACGTTATCCGAAAAGTTTGACCAGTTACGTTACATTTTTAATCAAGCAACCGAAGTCCTGATTGCCTATTCTGGCGGTATTGATAGCACCCTTGTTGCTAAAGTTGCCTTTGATGTTTTAGGAGATCGCGCCCTTGCGATTACCGCCAGTTCACCGTCATTATTACCAGCAGACCTTGCGGCATCTCAAGTACAAGCAGAATTTATTGGGATTAAACATCAAATTGTTCAAACCGATGAAATGAACAATCCTAATTACAGATCCAATCCTATTAATCGCTGCTATTTCTGCAAAAGCGAACTTCATGATACCCTCAAGCCTCTTGCGAAAACAATGGGTTACAGTTATGTCGTTGATGGTTTAAACGCTGATGATTTACAAGATTATCGGCCAGGAATTAAAGCTGCTAAGGAACGTGGTGTACGATCTCCTCTCGCAGAAGTGGGCATTACCAAAATAGAAGTACGCATGTTATCGCAATATTTAGGAATGCCTTGGTGGGACAAGCCATCCCAACCCTGCTTAAGTTCTCGTTTTCCGTATGGTGAGGAAATTACTATCGAGAAATTGCGGCGTGTAGGCAATGCCGAACAGTATCTACGCGATCGCGGCTGGAAAGGTAACATTCGTGTGCGTTCCATAGGTGATACTGCCAAAATTGAAGTTTCAAGCGATCGCTTACATGAATTTATGAATTCTATAGCAATTAATGATCTAACCAACGCCTTGCGTGAATATGGATTTAGTTCAATCACCCTAGACTTGGAAGGCTTTCGCAGTGGCAAGCTGAATGATGCGATCGCGACTAAATCAGGGAAAGCGACCGTTTTATGTTGAACGCCTTGAAAGTCTTGTGAGATTTCAAAAATAAAAAACGACGCAAAGCGTCGTTTTTTATTTTTGAAATCTCACTTTACGCGACAAAATCACAAATTTTTAGTGATTTAAGTAGAGATTTTGTGATGTTTGATTAGAAATTCTTATACTTTAGCTTTGAATGTTTTGCTTAACTTCTTATTGATTTGGGTAAAGTTACAAATTTTTTCTAACAAAACATCTAAATTCAGACCATTTTTCAAATGTTTAGTAAATTATTGTCAAAACATAGCAATAAAATTTGTTTTTGTATCTATCCTCAGATATATTTATTGACATTTTTGGCGATTTGTTGCTGGGATCATGTCTTCATAGGGGTTGCATCCAAACAAAATTCAATCAATATATAGATTAACCCGAATTTTTTTGGTAGATTAAGTCTCTATGCACATAAAATTTTTTTGAACGCAAAAGTACCTATACCTAAAGGCATACTTTTGTAGAGACCTTTTAGTGATTATGGACACAAAGTTCCATTTTTATAAAGAATTCTAATGAGAAAGAAGCAAAATTTCGATTTTTAATGAGAAAGAATGGCTGAAAAGTTTATCTAGTAATGGTTTGAGGCATAAACTATTGCCATATTGAAGAACCATGTTAATCTTATTCACAAGAACAAAACGAATTATGTTTTGTTCCCAAATTACATAAATGTTTTTCTAGCCGCCTTTGTCAGCAAGTCTTAACACAATCGTCAAGCTCAAAAAACATCTATCTGTAATCAAGTTTTCATCAAGTCGTTTATCTTCATTTTTTGCTTTACCTATGCTTAATTGGAACTGGAGCTATACTCTCTCTAACTCAGTAGTAGCTCTTGCTATCATATCGAGTCTCGCTAGCCATAGCGCACAGGCACAAACAAGAACTCTATCAGAAGTTAAAGCTACTGATGAATCCACTTCTGCACCGCAATCTAATCAGCCAACTACTGTCAAAATTGGTTCAACAAGATCGCAGTCATTAACTAAAAATCAGGACGAGGCGATCGCAAAAATTTATACCCACAAATTAAATGGTAAGAACGCTGCTACTGTCTATGTCAGAGGCATACCTGTAGTGACCTATATCGAGTCTGAACAATCAAATTCGGAAAATAATTCAGCAGATCCATCAACCACACCTAAGAATAAAAGTGAAATCAAGGGTGAAACTAAAAATAACTCTGAATTAGTCAAGCTATCATCTAATATCTCAAGTAGCTTAACCAGCAAATCATCAAAATTATCAACCGATAGCTCAGAATATTTGCTGACATCTTCTAATCCTGTTGAACGCGCAACAGCTGCTGCCGCCATGATTAACCAGCTTAATCGCGATGGTTTAGACGCTAGTCAGATCGTTCCTGCTTGGAATAATGGTAGTTATGTGATTAAGTTTGGCGATCGCGCCACCCTAAAGTTTGATGGTCAAGCCATGTTCCCAGAACCTCGGGCTAGTAAGTCTGAGGATGTCTTAGAATCGGCAAACTTGCTGCGACGACTACTTGGTAGCGCCAATCCTGTTACTAAAGTTGCTAACGCTCCTAAAACTTCATTGCCGAAAGGTACTGTTTTTACCCCTGCTTTAAACAGCCGTATCGTTGGTATTATGTCTGGCATGGCTTCTTGGTATGGACCAGGATTTGATGGAAATTACAGCGCTAGTGGAGAAGTATTTAATGCGAATGATTTGACTGCGGCTCACCCTGATTTGCCATTTGGTACACTTGTGCGTGTTGTGAATATGGATAATGGTCAGTCAGTAGTGGTACGCATTAATGATCGTGGTCCCTATGCTCATGGTCGAGTAATAGATGTATCTACGGCTGCAGCAAGCATAATTGGCTTGGTTTCCTCTGGAGTTGCTCCTGTAAGACTCGAAGTATTATCTAGATAAAAAATAGGCGGCGCGATGCGCCGCCTATAACAAAGAAGGTGATGCGCCCGCTTAGCGGATGTATCACCTTCTTTATACTTAGAGAGAAATTGTTTTTTGAGTGAGATAGCGATCACACAATACTAAAGCTACCATCGCTTCTACCATCGGCACTGCACGGGGTAATACACAAGGATCATGACGACCTCTGCCAGTGAGAGTCGTTTCTTCACCCGCAACGGATACTGTGTTCTGCTCTAGCAAAATTGTTGCCGTCGGCTTAAAGGCAACCCGAAGAATAATATTTTCACCATTGGAAATACCACCTTGGATACCACCTGAATTATTTGTGCGCGTACGCAAGCGATCGCCGTCCAAATAAAATTCATCGTTATGTTCACGCCCAGTTAAGTGAACCCCATCAAAGCCTGAACCAATCTCAAAACCCTTACTAGCAGGTAAGGACATCACAGCTTTAGCAAGATCTGCTTCTAATTTGTCAAATACTGGATCTCCCAAACCGACAGGTACATTTCGCGCCACACATTCAATGATGCCACCTACAGAGTTACCATCGCGACGGATTTTGTCAATAAAGTCGATCATTTTTTCCGCCATTACAGGATCAGGACAGCGCAAGATATTGCTTTCTACCTGTTCTAAGGTGACCTTATTGGGGTCAATATCAGGGGCTACTAAATCTTTGACCTGTCTCACATATGCAATAATTTCTACACCTGCGGCTTGCTTGAGAATTTTTTTGGCGATCGCACCCGCCGCAACCCGCCCAATCGTTTCCCTAGCTGAAGATCTACCACCGCCTTGCCAGTTACGAATGCCATATTTTGCTTGATAGGTAGCATCAGCATGGGAAGGACGGAATTTTTCCGCCATTTCCGAATAGTCATGGCTACGAGCATCTTTGTTCTGCACCAAAATCATGATTGGTGTTCCAAGGGTCTTGCCTTCAAATACGCCCGATAAGATCTGGGCGCGATCATCTTCGCGGCGTGGGGTAACAATTTTGCTTTGCCCCGGTTTACGGCGATCAAGATCGACTTGAATATCAGCTTCACTAATCTCTAATTGTGGTGGGCATCCATCAATGATCGCTCCCACGCCGCCACCGTGAGATTCCCCAAATGTCGTGACGCGAAATAAATGCCCGAATGTACTACCCATGTTTAAATTTTGAATCCTAAGGAATGATTAACAAAATAGAGATAGCGCACAGCACTATCTCTATTTTTAAACAGGCTAGGATGGACTCTAACCATCGACCGATCGCTTAGAAGGCGATTGCTCTATACAACTGAGCTACTAGCCCAAACAAATTCACGGTTTATCATAGTACAACAAAAGTTGTTGTTTGACAAACCTTTTTAATATTCCTGCGCTCCGCGTAGGACATCTTCTTTAACCTTGGAATAAGAACGATAAGGGATAGCTAGGATTTGCGGCGAAACCTAAGATACCGAGATCGCGGTGTTCGTAAATTAATTGATTGTCCGCATCGAATAGGAAAGTGCCGCCACGCTGGGTCATATAGGAAGCATCAGGTATATATGCATTCCAATTGCTGAGAACCTCTGTCATATTTCGCAATCGGAGGGTGGCGAGTTCAAAAGGACGCTGAAATCCACTTCCGCCTGCCCATTTAAAGAAAGAACCCTTTAATGGTGGTAATGGTGCAGCTTTAATTAACTCATCATCAGCGATTAATTGTGGTGCGTGGCGATCGCCTCGATAGCCACGAAAGACTTCTGCTAATGTACCTTTGCTGCCAATCCCTGCACACATCAGCATCAGATTCAACCAAGCATTTTGTCCTGAAGATAGCAGAGGGAATTTAGTAGTTAGCCCAGCATAAAGATTTAACTGACGATGTAATTCGCCCTTTTCATCAATAAACATCCAATCTGGGTTAAAGCCTGTAAATTTACAGAAATATTTTCCTGATTGGCGATCGCCAAGACCAATGGCTCTTACTGCAATTCCCTCTGATTTAATGCGATCAATTTCTCTTTGAATCCACCAAATATACTCAAGACTGTCAAAATCGCCTAATTGGGGTAGTACTAAAATTAATTTGCGTTGGGCTGATGGGAAGTCATCAAAAAAATTTGCGATCGTCCCATCACCAACTCGTTGCCTTTGGGTTTGCCTGAGTATTTCGTGAATATCTTGATTCATAGCTTAATTAATTACAGTACATTTAGGTTTTGTATATTACAGATAAATTTTCAAATATCTGTAATATCTCAAATTATTCCAAGCGATCGCGGATACAGATAAGATTGTGGAGTTCCTTAGCGATCAATGATGATCAAATATTATATGGACTTTAAAAGCATTATTCGCGATATTCCTGATTTCCCTGATCAAGGGATAGTTTTTCGAGATATTACACCCTTGTTAGCCCATCCTCACGGCTTAACGGCAATTATCCAAGACTTTCAAACAAAACTTGCCGAACTGAATATTGGGAAAATTGATGCTGTTATTGGCATTGAGTCACGAGGGTTTATTCTTGGTGCACCATTAGCCATGAGTCTAGGTTCTAGCTTTGTACCAGTGCGTAAGCCCAAAAAGTTACCATCGGCAGTATATCGGGTTGAATATTCATTAGAGTATGGAACTGATACCTTGGAGATACATCAAGATGCGATCGCCACAGGTGAACGAGTAATTATTATTGATGATGTGATTGCTACAGGTGGAACTGCTGCTGCTGCTGCTCAACTGGTGCAGCAGGCTGGCGGGGAATTAGTTGGTTATGGATTTTTGATTGAGCTAGATTTTCTCAATGGTAGGAAAGCATTGCCAGAAGTTCCCATCATTTCTTTAGTGAATTATTAAGCAATTAAAACCTAAATAAATTTTTAAAAGCGCTGCTCTGCCGCGCTTTTAAAAATTTATTTTCTCAAAAAGCTGTATTAGACCGCCCAATAAAATGAATCAAGCTTCAGTTCCATTATTAGAAGCGGCGCGACGATATCTTGATATTGATCATGCGCCGTTTTATATGCCAGGGCATAAACGCGGTCAAGGAATTGATCGCGAGTTTATGGCACTTATGGGCGAAAATATTTTTCGTCTAGATTTACCTGAATTACCTGATCTTGAACAACCCCTTGCCGAAGCTGAGATTTTAGCCGCAGATGCCTATGGCAGCGATCGCGCTTGGTTTCTCACTAATGGCTCCACTTGTGGCATACAGGCGATGCTTTTGGCAACCTGTGGACATGGTGACAAGGTTTTAATAGGTCGAAATTGTCACAAGGCAGCGGTCGCAGGATTAGTCCTTAATGGCGCAACCCCGATCTATTTACCCACCGACTATTTACCAGAATTTGATTTAGATTTGGGCGTAAGTCCTACAACCTTAGAGCTATTTCTACAAAAACATCCTGACGCGAAAGCTGTGATGCTAGTCAGCCCTAACTATTTTGGAGTCTGTGGCGAAATTGAGAAACTGGTAGCGATCGCCCATGACTTTAATGTTCCCCTATTAGTCGATGCAGCTCATGGCGCACATTTAGGCTTTCATCCTGACTTACCAATTTCGGCATTACAAGCAGGGGCTGACCTCGTAGTGCAATCAACCCACAAAGTCGCAGGTAGTCTTACTCAATCATCGATTTTGCATTTACAAGGCGATCGCATTAATCCTGAAGATGTGGATCGGGCTTTACAAATATTGAGATCGAGTAGTCCAAATTTATTGTTACTGATTTCCCTTGATGTAGCCCGATGGCAGATGGCGATTAATGGCAAAGAACTATTAACAGAAACTTTACGAATATCCCAAGAATCGCGATCGCGATTAAATCAAATCCCCAATTTGAGAACCTTTAGCAAAATAGAAGTTCCCACTCTTGATCCGACACGCTTAACAATCATGGTTGATCGGTTAGGAATGACAGGATTTGAAGTTGATGAGTGTTTACATTCTCAGTTAGATGTAATGGCGGAAATGCCTACGCTCAACCAGTTAGTATTTATTCTTAGTTTAGGTAATACTCAAGCAGATATTGATCGATTAATTCATGCTTTCCAACAAATTACCCAGATAAAGGGAAGAAGAATAAATAAATTTCCAATTACGAGTTACGAATTGCCAATTACCGATTATCAAGCTAATCTCAACCCGCGCACAGCCTATTTTGCAAAAAGCGCTCGCTTACCACTACATCAAGCGATCGGCAAAATTAGCGCTGAATCTCTCTGTCCCTATCCCCCCGGAATTCCTCTACTTTGTATCGGTGAAGTAATTACGGTGGAAGTAGTGGAGATACTGCAATGTGTTTTGCATGCTGGAGGAATGATTAATGGCGCAAGTGATGATAGTTTAGAAACAATTCGCATTGTAAAAATCCAAGCAAAATAGAGATGTCGCGCTTTGCATGACATCTCTATTTTGCTTGGATTTGTGTTGCCTGCGTAGCGGGAACACAAGCTTATGTTAATTAGTAGAATTTGGTGATGGAGTTGCTGTTTGGGACTGCGTTGTTGCTTTCGGGGTAGCAGTTGGAGCTACTGTTTGTGGAGCTGTAGTTGCCCTTGGCGCGGGTGCAGGAGCCGCAGCAGGAGGCTGTGTGATCGTCATAGGGAGATTAATCTCAACTGTAGGAGTAGGCTGAGGTGTCGCAGGACTGACTTCTCTAATAGTCGTATTGTTTCGTTCGATCACCGTTGACTTATTGTCTTTCACCGTATCAGTGGCATTAGGAACTAATACAGGCATAGGGACTGGGCGATAATTCACAAAATAAGCGAACGCTCCTGCACCAATAGCCAAAGCCAGTAATCCAATGATTACCAACCCATTTGCATTATTTTCATTAGCGACTTTGGTAGTCCGTTGCTCAGAGATTCTACTTCCATTTATAGAACTGTTAGGCAATGAATTTACTTTCTTGGTTGTAACTTCTCTATCAATTTCTTCGGACATGATTTTTAATCCTTTTAATCCTAGTCATGGAAACTCAGTTGTATTTAAGCCGTTTTGATCAGGCGTAATCCAAATAGGAGAACAATTGCGCCAATAGTGGCAACAATCAAACTGCCAAGTAATCCACCACCACCAGATAAACCCAATGCGGAGAATAGGAAACCACCAAGTAATGCGCCAATCACGCCAACAATGATGTCTCCAAGTAATCCAAATCCACCGCCTTTAACTAGTTGACCTGCCAGCCAGCCAGCAACTAAACCAATCAAAATAAACCAAATTAAATTCATGATGCTACATCCTTAGTACTATGGAAATTTATTTAAGGATGCAGATGTGCGGTGTGGTGTGCTGCACATCTGCATCCCTAGAGATGAGAAGATGCTTATTTGATGAGAGAAAAGCAATCTGCATCTTGCCTTAGGCACTTGCGGATAAAAAGTGTCCCACCAAGTTATATTGGTTCGGCTACGTTCAGCAAACTTTGGCTGAGCGTAGTCGAACCAATAGGTACTTTAATTAATAGCAAGTCCATTAGATTAAAATACAGACGGTTCAACCTATTGAAACAATTCTTGAACTTTATCTTTCGCATCTTCCATCAAATTACGGGTCATTGATTCCACTTGCTTGGCTTTGCCAACAACTTGATCTTTGCGATCACCTGTAACATTACCGATCGCCTCTTGAGTTTTACCTTCAAGATCTTTCGCGCCAGCTTTTACTCGTTCTGGCAGCTTCACGCTATCTTTAAAATCTTCAGTCGCATTCCGAACATCCGCTTCAGCTTGTTTAGCCTTACCAATGGTTTGATTTTTGACGTTACCTGTGAGATTACCGATCGCTTCTTGAGTTTTACCTTCAAGATCTTTCGCGCCAGCTTTTACTCGTTCTATTGAAGCGATCGGAGCAAATGAAGTTGCAGCCCAACAGTTATTAATGGGAATTCCAAATACTAGAGTAAATGAAACAAATAAAGTTACGCTAATAGTCAATAAAGATCTGTAAATTCTTGAAATCATCGTAATCACTCTAAAGTTTATTGAATACGAATCTTTGCCTAAACAAAGAGATATAGCGATCCGAAATGAGTTGAGACAGGCTTCGAGACTTCGACAGGTTCAGAGCAGCGCTTCGCTCAGTCAGCGAGGACTAATAGCTGAGCGAAGTTGAAGCCATACATGGAAGTACTGTAGTTATCTGTAGTAATTCCAAATCCTGTATGAGCTTTGATATTTTAGAGAGATCTGTATTTGCAATATAAGTCTCTCTAAAATATAGATTACTTAGAATTTAATTTGTTTACGATTAAATCAACAAAATCTTCCCAGTAATCATCTAGAGATTAACCATCTATTTGATCGCATCTCTAGCATCTTTAGCTTTCTCTTTTACATCATCAGCCACACTTTTAGCATTGTCTTTAACATCTTCGGCTGTATTACGAATACGAGCCTCAACCTGTTTAGCCTTGCCTTCAATCTGTTTGCCAGAGTCATTAGTAAGATTACCTACAGCCTCTTCAACCTTGCCTTCAATATCTTTGGCAGTAGCCTTAGCACGTTCTTGTAAACTCATGATTATTTTCCTCTATTGTATTATTTTTGATGAAATGCCAGAAAAGATGAAATTAAATTTATAACTTCAGTTTGTTTCGCTGTCCATTTACTTAACGTTTGCAGAGCGATAATTGATTTATTGCATTAATTGATGAACTTTGATACAAAACGTAATACAGTACAAAGCGATATAATCTGGAATTAGTTAATAAAAATTGCTATGTCAGATACCATACTCCCTCAACTCCTCCAAAATCGTCTCACCTATCAGGGCAGTAAATTCTCCTTCCATACCGATCGCATCAAATTACCTAATGGCGTAATCGGAGAATATTCCTATATCAAACATCCTGGGGCTGGGATGGCGGTTCCTGTGACTGCTGATGGTAAGTTTGTTTTAGTTAAGCAATATCGATTTGCGGTTCAGCGCTATTTGTTAGAATTCCCTGCGGGAACCTTGGAAGTTGGTGAGGCTCCTGATGTGACTATTAAGCGTGAGATTGAAGAAGAAACAGGCTATCGTGCTAGTAAATGGCAATACCTCGGTGGCTTCTACATTTGCCCCGGTTATTCCGATGAGGTGATCCATGCTTATCTAGCGCAAGATCTCACTAAGCTCGAACATCCACCTGATCAAGATGAAGACGAAGAGATAGAAGTAGTTCTGCTCAGTCGTGAAGAGATAGAAAATTTATTGCGATCGCAAAGTGCTGATACCAGTCTTGATGCTAAATCAATTACAGCCTTTCATCTAGCTTTACAAGTCTTATTCTAAGTAGGAATTACGCAAGACTAACGAATTTACTAGGTTTTAGGTAGATGTAGCGCGTGCGAAGCACGCGCTACATCTACCGTGCTACTAAGAATAGAATGGCGGTGCAATGCGCTGCCATTCTATTCTTGTTTTATGTAACTCGGGTAAGAATGATAAACCCAGCCGAAATGCCGATTAAATTAGGCATCCATGCTGCTGCTAAGGGTGAAAGAAACTCGACTTGCCCCAAAGCACCACAAATGAACAGCAGCAAGTAATAACCAAAAATAATTAAAACACTCAAGCCAAACCCGATCGCTGCGCCAGTCCTTTGCGGACGCATTCCCAATGATGCCCCAACAAGTGCAAACACAACACAGATAAATGGCAGAGCATATTTTTGTTCAAGCCTGACTTCTAATTTGCGGATCTCCTTGGTATTGCTCGACTGATTTAATAACGAAATATTACGGCGAATATCAGCAATATTCATTTCTTCGGGACTACGTTGTTCTTGGGCTAAATCAAGAGGCGCTCGAGGTAGTTTAAGATTTTGTTCATCAAAGCGAAGAATACTGCGGTAATTGCCGTCAGAACCAACTATATAAGTTGTACCTTTGCTAAATTTCCAGACATCTTGATCGGGTAACCAAATCGCTGATTCAGCCGATAGGATTTGTTGAAGTTGACCTTCCGAAAAATCTAAAACCGTTAGCTCATGCATCTCTTTACCATCAAAACTACGGGCATAAAAGCTACGAACTAACCCCTGTCTTGTTGTGCCATCCTCTTGAGTTACCTCACCATATTGCTGATAAACAATATCTTGTTTTTTGAACTGAAGATTTTCTTGTCTGAGGGCTGCCCGTAATGTACTACGTGATTGCCAATTAGCTGCGGGGACGATCGCCTCATTAAATACATAGGTCATACCTGTGACAAATAGGCTTAGCACCAAGGCTGGTAATACTAAGCGATAGGCACTCACCCCACAACTGCGTAAAGCCGTTGTCTCGCCATCCCCAGACATACGACTATAGGATAGCAATGTCGCGAGTAAGACCGACATCGGGAATGAATAGACCATAAATCCAGGGATTTGGTAAGCAAAAATCTGGAACGCGGTCAAAACACTTAATCCCGAATCGGTAATTAAACGGATGAGTTCAAACAGTGAACCGATCGCTAAAATCACTGAGGAGAATGCTCCTACCCCGAACACAAATGGGGTCAGCATCTGCACGACTAAATAGCGATCCATGATCGATAGTTTCGGTAGCCAGTCTTGCGACACTTTTATGAATCTTTTCCTTGGATGAGCCGTGGGTAAGGTTGCCATTTCTAAATAGGTGACTCTAATCGAGATTACAGGGTTTTGGATTATTGTTTCAAACTAAAAATGAAATTTTTCGCCGAGATAGTATTTACGAACATCGGGATCGATAGCTAATTCACGGCTAGGACCATCGGCAAATACTTCACCATCACGCATGATATAAGCACGATCGGTAATGGACAGTGTTTCACGAACATTGTGATCGGTAATCAAAATACCCATATTGCGATCACGTAAATTACTGATAATCATTTGAATTTCACTCACCGCGATCGGGTCAATACCAGCAAAAGGTTCATCCAGCAAAATAAACTTAGGACCTTCTTCACCAACCGCTAAAGCTCTAGCGATTTCAGTACGACGACGCTCCCCTCCTGAGACTTGAATTCCCATCGTATCAGCTATTTTAGTCAATCGGAATTCTTCTAGCAAAGTGCGTAAGCGATGAATTTGTTTTTTTGGAGAGACTTTAGTTTGTTGCATCACCAGTACAATGTTGTCCCTTACCGATAGCTGTCGAAAAATAGTTGCTTCCTGAGCCAGATATGCCATTCCCATACGCGCCCGTTCGTGGATTGGTAAGCGGGTAATATCTTGCTTATCAAGCCAAACACTGCCGCTGTCGGGTTGCACTAAACCCGTTGCTATATAAAACGAGGTAGTCTTGCCAGCACCATTAGGACCTAAAAGACCAACAATTTCCCCTTGTTTAACTGTAAGGCTTACTTGTTGAACAATTTGTCTACCGTTGTAATTTTTACTAACATTATCTAGGGAAATTTGCATTACTCAATATTTAGGATTAGGGATAATTCGTGATCGGGGGAGCAATTTAAGGAGTTGGCGGACTGACTTTTTGTTTTTTAAATTCTGGTTTAATTTGGTTGATAGGAGTAGTTGAAGTTGCTGGATTAGTATTGCCAGCTTCGCGATCGGGGACAACGTAAATAGTTTCTACCTGTTGGTTTGTAGGTGGCGAGGCAACAAATTTCCCCTCACTGACTAAGTAAGTAACAGTTTGAGCCTTGATGCTGTTGACACCTTCTTGGGTGATCACGACATTACCTGTTAAAACAACACGCTGCTCTTTAGAAAAATACTGTGCTAGCTCAGCGATCGCGGCGATCTGTCGGGCGGGATAGGTCATTTTGACATTACCTGTAGCTGTGACCACACCTGTGATCGAGTTTGCCTCTTGCACATCGGCACGGATAGTCAGAGCCGTATTAGAATTTTGAGCTTGTGTTGCAGGTAATGAGCTTGCTGCGATCGCCAAAATTGGCAACAAAGTTATAAATAATTGGGGAAGGAAACCTGAATGAGTGAATTTCGGCGCAAAGCGCCGAAATTCACTCATTCGGGTTTCCTTTGTAACGACAGCCATAAACGATGAGAGAGATGGGAGCTTCATAGGTTTTGTACCTTGACTTCATACAAATTTACAATGGTAGCGACCACTTCTTCTATGGTTAGACCATCTGTATCTACTAAAGTTGCATCTTCTGCCTGAATTAAGGGTGAAGATGAACGGGTGGAGTCTTTGCGATCGCGTTCAGCAATTTCTTGCTCCAGGGTATCCAGATCAGGAGCAACCTGTCCTTGAGCCAGTAAATCAGCATGGCGGCGTTTGGCTCGTTCATGAGCGGAGGCGGTCAAAAATATCTTAACTTCAGCATCTGGAAATACATGGGTTCCAATATCACGACCTTCCATGACTACACCACCGGACTGTCCGATCAGTTGTTGTTGCTTAACTAAAATCTCACGAACAGAGGCTTGAGCAGCAATTGTCGAAACATTGGCGGTAACTTCGGGGGTACGAATCGCGGTAGTTACATCTTCAGCATTTAGCAACACTTTCATCGGCTGTCCTGCGATCGGATTAGCAAATAGTTGGATTTTTGATTTAGCAGCGATCGCTGTTACTATTTCCTGATTGCGTAAATCGATACCCTCGCGCAACACGGCTAGGGTGACAGTACGGTACATTGCACCAGTATCTAAAAATAATAAACCTAATTTATTAGCAACCTGCTTAGTAACCGTAGATTTACCCGCACCTGCGGGACCATCGATCGCAATGATCGGCTTTCGGGGAGTGATAGTATGGCTCAGCAAAATATTATCGATTAAGCGTGTATTTCCAATTCGGGCGGAGATCGCCAACATTAACTCTGCTTCAGACGTAATCTTATTGCATGGCTGCAAGGTCTTAGCATCGACTAATTCAATATACTCTAGGTTGATATCGGGTAACTTGGCTAAATAATTATGGGCAACTTCAAGAATTTGGGTTGGCGAACAAAAGTCCTTGCAAAGAAAAAACTGTTGCTTAGATTGTTGCAAACTCTGATGGAGATGGGCTGCCAAGATGAGCTCGTTATCCGACAAGAATTGATTACGGGAACTATATGCTAATCCGCTAGGTTCGCGCACCGTTGGACAACCGATAATTTCCACAGGCATATTCAAATCCTTGACCAATTGCCGAATGATCGCCAGTTGCTGACCATCTTTTCTGCCAAGGTAAGCGCGATCAGGCTGCACGATATTCAGTAGCTTAGTCACGATGGTTCCCACGCCTTGAAAATGACCAGTACGCGATCGCCCACAGAGGATATTGGTCATTTCTGGAGGTGGAATCACCTGTGTTAATTTGGGATCATTTACTCCCATCTCATTAGGATCTGGCGCAAACACAGCATCAACTCCTAACGTTGCACAACTTTGGATATCTTGCCCCAAAGTGCGCGGATATCGCTCAAAATCTTCCCCTGCGCCAAATTGTAGAGGATTGACAAAAATGCTGACAACCACGCAAGCGTTTTCCTTGCGTGCACGATCAATCAAGCTCAAATGTCCAATATGCAAAGCTCCCATAGTGGGAACAAGCCCGACTGATAATTGTCTAAATGATTGATCCACGGCTTGCTTGGATTTCTGGGTCTGTAAATAATTACGCAGAGATGCGATCGTGGTAAATAATTGTGTCAAATGATCACCTCAACAAAAAAAACAAACCAATATTAGTCAAACTGTTGCAAAGCAACAGTTTGACTAATATTCTAAAAATCTACACCCCGTTTGAGATCAACGCCTTTTTCTGCGTAATGCTTGTGACAAACCATCTCAGAATGTATCGAGGCAAGATCAAAATAGGTGGGTTGATTGAAGCAACGCCCAGTAATAATTATTTCAGTATCACGGGATTTTTTGAGTAGGGCTTGGCAAATTGGCTCTACGGGTAGTAAATCCAGATCAACGGTGGGATTAAGTTCATCCAAAATAATGGTTTTATAGAGTCCTGAAGCGATCGCCGCTTGGGCAATTTCCCAACCGCGTTGGGCTTCGATGCAATCAATTTCTTGCTGTTGACCGCGCCAAACGATCGCGTCGCGTCCACAGCGTTGATGATCGATCACATGGGGATAGCCTCGCTTGAGCGCCGAAATTGCGGCATCCTCAGTATACCCACCGCCGCCTTTGAGCCATTGCATGATTAGCACTCGGTGGGATAAATCGCGACTAATGCCTGTCCCGATCGCTTTGAGCGATCGCCCCAAAGCCGATGTACTTTTGCCCTTGCCCGCACCTGTATAAATCTCAATCCCCGTCACCCCATATTTTTCAGCATGTGCATCATCATGCGCTCGCATTTCCGAATGTAGATCGGCAATATCGATTAATGCTTTGGGTGCCCCGCGCCCTGTGCAAATTACTTCGAGATGAGCAGGTTTATTTTTTAGATCCTTAACAATGCGATCAATAGGAATTATCCCCAAATCAAGCACAGGATTAATTTCATCTAAAACCACTACGGAATATAGCCCCGAAGCCATTGCTCCTTTAGCGATCGCCCAGCCCCGTTCCGCTTCTTGGCGATCATAGGACGTAACATGCTCAGCATCAAAGAATTCTGCACGACCAGTCCGCACATGATCAATTAAATGAGGAAATCCCTGCTGTAAAGCGGAAATAGCTGCATCTTCAGCATATTCCCGTTCTGATCCCTTCAGAAATCTCAGTAACAAAATCCGCGTTCCCAAGGGTGATGTATCCGACATACCTAAACCTAGCGATCGCAGTACTACACCCAAAGCCGCCTGTGATTTACCTTTGCCTAGTCCGTCATAAACATGGATTTGTCCGACTTCACGTTCGGGACGCACCTGTGCTGTCATGATGCCAATCGCTGCCATGTTTTTATCCAATCTCGTTCGCTTTGATTATATCTTGTGCCGCCTGCTACGGGGGCGGCACAGCCTCTTTTTTTTAGATTGATAGCGGCTATCAATCTTTTGGGCTTTCATTGATAATGCTCGGGGCGTAATCTTTGTAATTGAGCATTTGTGTAATAGAAATTGAGAATACGATCATAGGTAAAGCCCATCTTTGCCAAGTTGTAAGAACCTGTTTGACTCATTCCCACGCCATGCCCCAGACCACCGCCAATAAAGGTATAACCAGTTAAAACCTTATCTTTACCTTGATCCTGATAGATAGGTTCTAAACGAAAGAAAGTGCTATTAGGTGGAGCAAAGGCATCAATGATTTCATCCTTTTTAACAGTGATTTTGCCTTTATCTGTAGTAACCTCCATTTCTAATACTCTTCCTGAAGGCGATCGCTTGGTTACTTGCAATTGCTTGATTGCATTAAAGCTAGTGATGTTATCTCCTGAGAACCGCAAAAACTTCTTAAGCGATATTTGTAACTCTTCTAAAGTACCGCTTTTGCGCCAACGCAGATTCCGCCAACCAACTTCATTAAATCCATCTTGACGTTCCAAAAATTCTTTTAAATTTTTGTCGTCAGCAATATTTGCCGAACGCTGATTTTCAGGACGATTGGCTAGATCTAAAACTGATTGTAAATAGGGGCGAGGCGCTCCATCCCACAGATCGTTGTAGTTAGCAGTAATACCTCCCGTTGTCGAGGAATAGAGCGCGTCGATCGCTCGATTGTTATAAGTGAGAACTAGATTTTTAGTGTCAGCTATAGCGCGATCGGCAACTTCTGTAGTATCTTCTAAGCCCCGATAAACTTGGCATTGGGTATCTGCACAAAGCTGATAATCATCGGCTTTAAAGCGCTGTAAACTCGCTAAAGCATAGGTTCTTGCCAAAACTGCTTGAGCTTGTACAGCCGCATAGGGAGCTTGGTAACCAATTTCATGGGGAACTACGCCCCGCACATAGATTTCTAAGGGAACATTATTAACGAGGGTAAAACTTCTATGGGCATTGGGCTGTAGTCTTAAAGTGCCTGCGTAAGGACGATTACTAATTTCGGCTTTGTTCTCTCTTTGATAGCTAACTTCCACAATTCCCGAACTGCTACTAACATCAAAGCGATCGCGATTGTAGCGAAAATCTCCAATGACAAAGGAAGTGGTTGCAGTTTGGGGAAGTATGCGGCGATCAAGTTGAACTGTCAAATTACCCTGCGATCGCAGTGTATAAAAGGCAAGGTAACGCAATAACATTGAGTCATACACATCCCGTTTCGTCCAGACTTGCCAACGCCTAGGCTGAGCAATTTCGGTCTGAATACCCTTCTCGTTCCAATGGAAAGCGCTAGCTGCGGCATTCTCAAAACTACGATGATTACTGAGGACCAACTTTTCATCGAGGATTGGTTGGGTTAACCGTTGCGCGGCGATGTCAATGACTAGGCGATCGCTATTTACGGTTTGGATGCTCTTGCCATCTGCCGACGGAAAAGAGATAGTTAGTTTTCCGCCTGACGGAGCTTTAATCGTGAGTCGATCCTGTGGTCTTTCTCCAAAACGCTGCACGATGCCAATTTTTAAGATCGGATTAGATTCTACTTGAGCTTGTACGATTTCGCCCACTGTCAGCGTAAATGAACAAATTGCCACAAATACGGTTTGGTGAATAATACCGAAGTTTTTTAACATACCAAGCTCAATAATTTTTCCAGTAATCTTGATTTTATTAGAACTTACACAATAATCATGTAATAAATTACTGGCTGAAAGCTTAAATCTTTTGAAATGGGTTAATTCAGAGGAAGCTTCTACGGACTTGCTACTAATAAAGTACATGAGGCTTTGATTACGCTCAGCTAAGGTTAGCTGAGCGTAATCAAAGCTATTTAATTTAGCGGGACATTTTTTATCGGTAAGTGTCTTAGTCTGCTTTAGCTGAGTTAAGAACTTGAGTTCTTACTTTGCTTTTACGATAGCTTAGAATGGAATACCCCACTTCATTGATCCTATGACTGCAAATCATCTCATACCATTAGAGGTTGACACCTTGTCTCCTTCCGACATCAAAGCTCCTGAGCTACTTGCCCCTGCGGGGACTTGGGAATGTGCAAAGGCGGCTGTGGAAAATGGGGCGGATGCCATTTATTTTGGCTTGGAAAAATTTAATGCGCGGATGCGGGCGCATAACTTTACAGAAGCGGATTTACCTGAGTTGATGGCATTTCTGCACCGTCGCGGCGTGAAGGGCTATGTGACACTCAATACCTTGATTTTCACTTCGGAATTAGGCTCGGTGGAATCCTATTTGCGATCAATTATTGCGGCGGGAGTAGATGCGGCGATCGTGCAGGATGTGGGCTTATGCCGATTAATTCGACACTTGTCGCCCGATTTCCCCATTCATGGCTCAACCCAGATGTCGGTGACTAGTGGCGCTGGTGTGGAGTTTGCGAAATCCTTAGGATGCGATCTGGTGGTTTTGGCGCGAGAATGCTCGATCGCGGAAATTCGCAAAATCCAAAAACATATCGGTGATCGCCAAATTTCGCTACCCATAGAGGTGTTTGTGCATGGGGCTTTGTGTGTCGCCTATTCAGGACAATGTTTGACCAGTGAATCCTTGGGTGGGAGATCGGCAAATCGTGGGGAATGCGCCCAAGCCTGTCGAATGCCCTACGAGATGATTGTCGATGGTCAGCCGATGGATTTAGGCGATCGCCGTTATCTCCTTAGTCCTCAAGATCTGGCAGGGTTAGCAGTTTTACCAGAATTGATTGAGGCAGGAGTGGTATCCCTGAAAATTGAAGGACGTTTGAAGCATCCTGAATATGTGGCGAGTGTGACGCAGGTATATCGTCAAGCCATTGATCGGGTGGTGCAAGGCTTAGCAAATCAGGTGAGTGAAGGCGATCGCTATCAGTTAGAAATGGCATTTTCGCGAGGTCTATATACTGGTTGGCTAGATGGTATCGACAATCAAGCTCTAGTCCATGCCCGATTTGGCAAAAAGCGCGGCGTATATTTGGGTGAAATTACTCAAATTCGTGATGGTCGCGATAACCAGGTGGTGCTAAGGTTGCAAGCACCACTGAAAGCGGGGGATGGTGTGGTCTTCGATGCAGGGAAGCCTGCTGATCGCGAAGAGGGTGGACGCATCTATGCGGTAGAGACACAGGGTAAAGATACGCTTGTCACCTTTGGGCGGCGCGATGTGGATTTGCGGCGCGTGCACGTAGGCGATCGCCTTTGGAAAACCAATGATCCTGAACTCGATAAGCAACTGCGCCAAACCTATACCAGCGAGAAGATTCTCTTTCAGCGTCCCATTGACATCGAGATTCATGGCGAAGTTGGACAAGCTCTAACTGCGATCACCCGCGATGGTCAAGGGAATATTGCTCAAGTGGATTCTGCAATGCTTTTGGAAGAAGCAAATAATAAACCCTTAACAACGGAACGTTTAACGGAACAGTTGGGAAGATTGGGAAATACTCCTTTCTGTTTGGAAACCATGCACAATCATTTACAAGGGGCGGCAATGCTTCCTGTGAGCGAGTTAAATCGTATTCGCCGCGAACTGGTCGAGCAGTTAGATGCTCTTCGCAGCAGTCCAAAACGTTGGCAATTAAATTCTCATTCCTATACCGATTTATTGCCTAATTTATTGCCTAAGAGTGAATCCATTCCTGAACTTGCTCCCCAAGCCATTGTTCTAGTGCGAAATTTAGAACAATTAAAAGCAGTTTTAACTACCGATATTGCAACCATCTATTGCGAACTTGAAGACTCAACATCCTATCGGGCGGCGGTGGAAATGGGGAGACAAGCTGCTCATGCCCCCGAAATTTGGGTTGCCCCACCACGCATCACCAAACCCAATGAGAACTATATTCTTAAACAAGTTCGCTCTAGTAACGCCGATGGTTATCTAATTCGCAATTACGACCATTTACAATTTTTTGGAGAAGAAAGAATTATTGCCGACTTCTCTTTTAATATTGCGAATCCTTTAACCGCCAAATTTTTTAAGCAATCTTTCCCCCTAGAACGTCTAACAGCTTCTTACGATCTCAGCATTCATCAATTGGAATCTTTACTCAAAAAATGTCCTCCCCAATGGTTTGAAATTACCATCCATCAACATATGCCAATGTTCCATATGGAGCATTGTGTATTCTGTGCTTTTCTCTCTGAGGGAACTGATTACACTAATTGCGGTCGTCCCTGCGATCGCCATCAGGTAAAACTACGCGATCGCACGGGAGCCGAACATGTCTTGTTAGCTGACGCTGGTTGTCGCAATACGGTATTTAATGGCACTGCTCAAACAGGAGCAGAATTCGTACAACGCTTTCTAGAAATCGGTGTGCGACATTTTCGTTTAGAGTTTGTCAATGAGTCACCTTCACAAGTATTGGGAACGATTAGCCGCTATCAACAACTTTTATCTGGCAAAATCTCTGGCTCTAAACTTTGGAAAGACTTAAAGTTACAAAATCAACTTGGTGTAACTAGAGGTTCTTTAGAGGAGTAAAAAAAATACATTTTAAGCGATTGGCGATCGCACTTTAATATAAGTACCTAGGCACAATTAAAATCCAGTTCTAAAGGCTACGGCACATGCACGCTGTGCATGTGCCATAGCTTTTAGAGTTTTATATTTAATTAAGCATATTTACTTGAATTATGCAGCGATCGCAGCCCGCAGATTCGGGCGACTATACCAACTCCAGACCCCTGCCGTCACAGGTATAATGTTCAACTCAGCACGCCATTCGTCGATGGGGCGTTCTAATCCCTCCTCAAATTTTACTGGAAATAAAGGCTTTGCTTGTCGTGCAATGCTAATCCCTTGGTTAACTAGGTCAAGATTATATTCCAACTGGTTGTCGATGCCTTGCATTCGCAAATCGAGCGCAAATGATAAAAATGACCCAAGCAAGGTAAGTAGCTGAAATGCAGGATATTGAATCTGAGCGCTCGTGACAGAAATAACGCCTAATTCGCCGTAATCATCAAAGCTAAACCCTGTCAAAATGTGATGTAAATCGTGGGTTTTACGAACGCGGTGGGTGATATAGTCCGCATCTGATTGAATTTCTCGAATGCGATAGAACTGAGGATTATAATTCATTGCGCTTAAAACTCTTGCATAAGTCCAACCCAAAGAACCTTCGGGTAATTGGAGTAATGCTTCGAGATCGAAGTCTGGACCGATGTATCGTTCTTCTAACAATCGAACAGAATCTGGATTTTGTCGCACTGCTTGCAAGGATTTTTGAATCTGTGGGCTATCAGTAAAAATATCTTCAATGTCGAACACATTTTGGGTGTTAACATTTGAACCAGCAACTAAATCAACTAAAGATAAAAGCTTATCAATGTTCTCAGGGGTTGCCAGTCCATCGATGAATTTAAAACCCATTTCTATTACCTCTCGGTCTGTTAATAATTTCCAATAACAGAATCATAGGACAGGCGTATAGAAAACAAAAGGGACTTTTTTTGATATAAATCAAATTTGATAAAGATCAAATTTCACTAGATTGTTTGCGAATCCTCTGCCGATTGCGGTATCTTGCTCGTACACGACTGAGGGTTTCCTGTGTTATCCCCAAATAGGAAGCGATATGCCCGAGTTTGACACGATCAATCAGGTCAGGCTTTCGCTGCATTAGATCGTCATAGCGCTCGGGCGCGGTTTGCGCCTTCAACAAAAAAGATCGTTCTTCTAATTCGATAAAATGTTTTTCCATCAATAATCGAACAACCTTATTCCAGACAGGATCGCTATCATAAAGATATTGCAGTCCTTCATAGCTAAGCGAAAGAAACTTACACTTTGAAATTGAACTAATATTCTCCCTACTGGGTTTTCTTAATAAGAAACTATAAAGCGAGCAAACAAAATCATCTTCGACAGCAAATCTTTCAGTAATCTCTCTGTCTTCAACATTGTAGTATTGCCTAATAACTCCCTCAACTATAAAATAAAAGCTATTTGCTATCTCACCTTCTTTTAGCAATAAATGATTTTCCGAACACTCTTGATATTTGAGTAATTCACGAACATTTGCTTGCTGTTGACTACTTAGTACAACAAAGCGATTTAGAGTCAGATATAGTTTTTCATAATTGATAACTTCTGGCTGCATATATCATTCGTAGAAAAGCTAAAAGTTATTGTAATTAATGATATTGCGTGGAAGTTTTTCAAGCCCTCACCCCTAGCCACCTTCCCGCAGCAGAGTGGCTAGGGGTGAGGGCTCATGATTAGTTAGCGTTCCGCAGCCTCAATTCTTTCGATACTAAGGGTTCTCAATAAGCTTGCCTGTGCTGATGGGGCAGAAATCTTTGCAAAATATTCAGTGGTCAGATAATTAGTATAACTAGTTTCTTTGACTAAATGCGTTTTGAAGAAAGCAACACTCAGTAGCTTTAGATAATTTTGGGAGGCAATGGGATTCGCCCCTCCTAAAACTTCACCAAGTTCGGAAGGCAAGCGATCGGCTGAGGTACTAGATGTCACCGCCGTATGTCCTGAGCTATTAAGTAGTAGTAGGTATCGATTAGCACTAGTTAACCATGTAAAAGGCACAATTTGCTCAGGGACAGCTGGGGCAACGGTGTCGTTTGAACTACCCACAATGGCGATTGGGACAGTGATTTTACTAAATGCAGGTTTACCTAAAACATAGCTGGTCACTGGATTAACAGCGATCGCAGCGGTGATTCGTGGATCTCCCAACTTATAGGCTTGCTTAGGCAGTCCTAGCGCTACACATTGCAATAGTAGCGACGCATTCCATTGATATTTACCCTGACAAATTTCTGCTAAATCAGTAAATTGGATTTTGGCATCACTAATTAAAGCTAAAGCCGCATAGCCCCCAAACGAGTGACCAATTATACCTACGTTTTTCCAACTAATATTGCTACTATTCGGATTATTCACTTTAGGCGATTGCTCTAGAAAATTCAGAATGGCAGTAATATCATTGGGACGATCAACAAAGCTTTGTGGTGGAGCAATCTCACTAGCAGCACCAACAGATAATTTATACAATTGCTCAGCACTACTGGTTGGTGAAATCGGTAGTACCACGGCGAAACCATAGGAAGCCAAATGCTCTGCTAAATATAGAAATGGTTCACGACTAGAACTTAGCCCAGGATAAATGATGATCGCAGGTATTGTCGATGAATTGGAATTGGAACGCTGAGGGATCAATAAATAGAAGGGAATTTCATATTGATTATTAAGTGAAGGTGCTGTGAGACTATATTGCTCCCATTTCGAGCTACCTCTTTCACGTAAATCCGCTAACTGTGTTGATGTTTGAGCAGAGTTTTGGCTTATAGATGTTGCTGCTTCATTATTGATAAGCTTTACCACCTTCTGAGTGTTTTGTAGTAGATTACTTAATTCCCCAATAGTTTGTAAGCCTACTTGAATATCAAGGTAAATATCAGAAGTTGGAAATTTGCGTAATAAATTGATTAATGACAGCCCATTCTGTTTATCATCTGCCGCTAAAATAGCGGCAGCACGGATAGCCCGATTACCAGAGAGATCGGGAGCAATTTTGATAACTTCCCCTAAAATATCTAGGGTTTTTTCGCCTTGGAATGTATAAAGAAATCTAGACAATACACCTGCTGGAATATCAGCTTTGTTTCTGAGGATACGCCGAAAATTTTCCATCCCAGATGGAGAAATAAAGCCCGAAACCCTATTTAGTGCACCACGCAATTCTCCTGTTTTGGAAAAAGCCTCTAAATCATCTACGGGAATAGACACCTCAAAAGCAAGAAACCGAAGATTGACAATTTCTGCGGCTTCGCTAGGCTTAACGCTTATAAATAAAACAATTACACTGAAAAGCGCTATCAGGTTAGCAAATTTAAAACCCATTACAACTATCTCGCAGGGTGTGAATGATACATAACGATAATATTATAGGTCAGCATTACTAGGGGATAAACGCGACTTTTTCTGACATAAATCAAATTTGACAAAGATCAAATTTTGCCAATTCCAAGGATAAAATTCAACCCTCGCTCAAAACAGCATTAGAACTATAGGATTTTAAATTTGGAAATGTTAACGAAAAGATCGCATCATTACCGCGAAACAAATTAATTTCATACGCTCCATCTACCAACGTACCAATAGAAAGTGTGGGTTGCTTAGGCGTACCGATATGACGAATCCCGCCCAAACCTAAATAATCGGCTTACCACACCCTCATCATGCTGCGCCGTTGGTTCCACATTGAAAACCTCTCCATCAATTAATTCATAGCGATTATCACTATCAACTAGCCACAATTAGTATTTTCAGCCTACCAAATTTTAGCTATAGTCATAGGCACTTATATTAGGACAAATCAAAACCCAAATAATGTGGGGCGGCGCAAAGCACCGCCCCACATTATTTGGGTTTTATGTGCTAACAAGACTGACTACGGCTATATAACTGAGACTTTATCGTAAAGCTTGTATTGCACAGTAACTAACGCCAACTAGCTAACACGATGTCCAAACGATGCAAAAATAGTAGATCGATTCTACTGGAGAAAGATTAGGTGTCGGACAAATTTGATTACGATTTGATCATTATTGGCGCTGGTGTTGGTGGACATGGCGCAGCCCTCCATGCCGTAGCTAGTGGCTTAAAAACAGCGATCGTCGAAGAAGGCGTAATGGGCGGGACTTGCGTTAATCGTGGCTGTATCCCCTCCAAGGCATTACTCGCCGCTTCGGGACGGGTACGTGAATTACGGGCAAAGTCTCACCTGAAAGCTTTAGGCATTGAAGTCGGTGAAGTGAATTTTGATCGCGGGGCGATCGCTAGTCATGCCGATAACTTAGTACTGAAATTGCGTAGCGACTTGACCAATAGCCTCAAGAGATTAGGCGTGGATATTTTAGAAGGTCGTGGTCGCGTGGCAGGTGTACAGAAAGTTAGCGTTGGCGATAAGACCTACACCGCAAAAGACATTATTCTCGCCACAGGTTCCGAGCCATTTGTGCCTCGCGGTATTCAAATCGATGGCAAAACTGTATTTACTAGCGATCAGGCTGTACGTTTAGAAACTTTACCCCAGTGGGTGGCGATTATTGGTAGTGGTTACATCGGACTAGAATTTGCTGATGTTTATACAGCCCTTGGTTCAGAAGTGACCATCATCGAAGCTCTCGATATATTAATGCCAGGATTCGATCCCGACATTGCTAAGATTGCGGAGCGCGTATTGCTGAAGCCTCGCGATATTGAAACGAGAACTGGTGTATTTGCCACCAAGATTACCGCAGGTTCTCCCGTCAAGATTGAACTTACCGATGCCAAGACTAAGAAGGTAGTGGAAGTTCTAGAAGTAGATGCTTGTCTAGTAGCTACAGGAAGGATTCCGCTTACTAACGATCTTGGTTTAGAAAGCGTCGGTATTGCTCCTAATAAACGCGGATTTATTGATGTAGATGACAGGCTTGCCACTTCCGTTCCTCATCTTTGGGCGATTGGAGATGCGACAGGTAAACTGATGTTGGCTCACGCAGCTTCGGCTCAAGGAATTGTGGCGGTAGAAAATATTTCTGGTCGCCCTACTACGGTTGATTATCAAAGCATTCCTGCGGCGGCGTTCACCCATCCTGAAGTGAGCTTTGTCGGCTTGACCGAACCACAGGCGAAGGAAAAGGGTGCAGCGGAAGGCTTTAAGGTTGCCACAGCCAAGTCTTATTTTAAGGGCAATTCCAAGGCGATCGCTGAGGGAGAAACCGAGGGATTAGCCAAAATTGTTTACCGCGAAGATACGGGAGAACTTTTGGGCGTGCATATTATCGGTATCCATGCTTCGGACTTAATTCATGAGGCATCGGCAGCCATACGCGATCGCCAGACAGTACAGAAGTTAGCCACGATTGTTCACGCGCACCCAACACTCAGCGAAGTCTTGGATGAAGCTTACAAACGTGCAGCACATATTTAAATCAAGAAAAGCACCCCAATGGGGTGCTTTTCTTGATTTAAAACTAGTCAATGAGATCTGATTGGCTAGTTTTGGGTTGTAGGTCGAATATAAGCAGGAACATTTACTCTAAATGAATACAAAAAACTAGGAATCAGCGAGGAACCTTTAGCACATCCGCTATCAATTGGCACTTGCTTGCCGTTGGTACAAACATCTAATTGTGTACCAGAGTCATTCTGAGTAACACTGAAATCGTTGTCTGTAGATACGATCAGGGCATAATCACCATTGGAGAGTTGGGGACCAAAAGTTATCCCTTCTATTTTTTCAGGAATAGTTTGTCCAGATTTCTTGAGGGCATCGGCAATATCGATAAATGGATTTGCAAATTTTTTAACGGGTTTAATGCCTTTGGGCAATTGACTAGAACCAGCTAAACTCACGTTGCTAACATCTGTAGCGCCTTTAATATCGATTCTATAGAGTTTCTTGCTTCCAACAGGCTTTTTAGATGTAGGATCGTCCACACCTAGTCCACGATTATCGCGTTCAATCACAAGAAACTCTTTGTCATTGATGGAGATAATTGCACTGACACCAATACTGCGCCCCTGTTGATTTGCCTTGAAATCATTCTCCTCACCAGAAATGCGCCTGTTAATATCTGAAATGCTCTCTAGTTGGTAAATAAACTGAGCAGTGCTTTTACCTGATGCAGTATCGAACTCGACCATTCTGATATTACGACTGAGACGACCATCTTTTTTGTCTCCTTCGTTCACTAAAGGATCTTGTAGCAAGCCATAGAGTTTGGAGCCATCAGGACTAATCGCCAATCCTTCAAATCCTCGATTGTCCTGCCTTCCGCTAGAAACTACAGAACGTCCGTCAACATAGTTTGTGGTTCCATCAGCCTGCTTTGGGGTTAAGTTGGAGGGAATCGCAAATTCTCTTAAATAGGAACCATCAGGCGTAAATTCCAAAATCGAAGGGCCGTACTCGTCGGAAATATATAAGTTTCCATTGGGCGCAACTACAAATCCTTCGGGATCTATGCTATTGCCTAAATCCTTAGAATTGCCACTCAACAATTTAGGATTTAATCCATTTAGGGCCTTGACGTTTTTGGTCAGCAAAATAGTCTTCTTAAGAACAAAGTTGCTAATTCCCCCAGTCGATGGATCTACTTCCAATGAAAACTGTTGAACTCTAGCTTGATATGGAATCACGCCGCCCCCTGGACCGCGATCTACCAAACCATAGTACAAATTAGTGCGTGGATCAAAATATAAATCCGAGCCAAAACCACCAAGACGGTTCAGATTTGCACTGGGGGTATTTGTTTTGAAAAGATCGGTTGTATTGCCAGAGATAGAAATACTATTTACAAAAGTGGAAGCGTATACGTTAGAGATGCTTCCAAAATAAGCGATCGCAGGGAGAATAGCGACACAACTAATCTGAGTGACAAAAGAAATTATAGGTTTCATAGAGAAATATTAATAATTAATCACAATGGTTAAGCTAGTCTCTATGATTATCTAATGCTGATTAGCAAATTCTGTGTGTCACTGATCACGCAGAATCTCTTTAGATTTGATTCATGAGGGGCAGCAATACGTGATCGCCAAACGGTAGACGATTGTTCATGCTCACCCATCTCTTAACGAAGTATTGGATGAAGCTTACAAACGCGCGGCACATATCTAAATAAAAGCACCCCCAATGGGGGTGCTTTTATTTATTCCTGATTTTCTAATCTGGCTTGCAGCAATGGCACATAGTTGGTGTAGACATTGCCCTGTCTAAATTCCTCATCATCTAAAACTTTTTGATGAAAAGAAATCGTCGTCGGTACACCCGTAATTGCACATTCCCTTAAGGCTCGCTTCATCCGTAAAATTGCAGCATTGCGATCAGTACCCCAAACAATTAACTTGGCAATCAGCGAATCGTAATAGGGCGGAATCACATAATCAGTATAAACATGGGAATCCATGCGTACTCCAGGACCTCCGGGAGGTAAATAGCCACTAATCCGACCGGGATTAGGACGAAAATTGTGATCAGGATCTTCGGCATTAATTCGACATTCGATCGCATGACCACGAATCTCAATATCCTTTTGCTGGAAGCGTAATTTCTCTCCTTGGGCAACTCTCAACTGTTCAGCAATCAAGTCAATACCTGTGATCATCTCGGTTACAGGATGCTCAACTTGGATACGAGTATTCATTTCCATGAAATAAAACTTGCCGTATTTATCAAGTAAAAACTCGACTGTTCCCACACCTACATAATTAATTGCCTTAGCCGCCTTGACTGCTGCATCACCCATTTTTTCGCGCAATTTGGGATTAACCGCACTGCTAGGCGCTTCTTCTAATAATTTTTGGTGACGACGCTGAATCGAGCAATCTCTTTCTCCCAAATGCACCACATGCCCATGCGTATCTGCCAAGATTTGAATTTCAATGTGACGAGGATCTTCGATTACTTTCTCGATATAAACTCCACCATTACCAAATGCAGCCTCGGCTTCCCCTTGTGCTGCTCGAAGCAAACGCAGTAAATCATCAGGAATACGGACTAGACGCATTCCTCGACCACCACCACCTGCGGTTGCCTTAATCATCACGGGAAAGCCAATGTCATGGGCAATCTTTATTGCCTGCTCCTCCGACTCGATTAAGCCTTCACTCCCCGGAATAGTAGGTACACCAGCCTTTTGCATCGTTTTTTTTGCTGTGGACTTGTCACCCATCGATCGGATCGAATTAGGGCTAGGGCCAACAAACAGCAAGTTATGATCGGCGCAGATTTCCGCAAACCGCGCATTTTCTGACAGGAAGCCATAGCCGGGGTGAATAGCTGTAGCATTGTGAGTAATGGCGGCAGAAATAATATTTGGGATATTGAGATAGCTTTTGCTGCTGGGAGAATCGCCAATGCAGACCGCTTCGTGGGCGAGCTGTACATGCAACGAATTGCGATCAACATCGGAATAAACAGCAACTGTCGGGATTCCTAGTTCTTCGCAAGTCCGAATAA
The DNA here is from genome assembly GCA_943371975.1 of Pseudanabaena sp. UWO311. Taxonomy (GTDB): domain Bacteria; phylum Cyanobacteriota; class Cyanobacteriia; order Pseudanabaenales; family Pseudanabaenaceae; genus Pseudanabaena. Next base: position 32,391 of record CALRWX020000026.1, read on the forward strand.
TTCGGAGGGCAATTTCACCTCGATTGGCAATCAGTAGTTTGGCGATGGGAGCCATGTTTCGGTTTCTTAATTAACAGTGATCTATTTAGTGATTAGTAATCGGTTAAGGTTTTGCGATTTAATCAAGAACCAATTTTTTGTGTCGCGGCGAAGCAGTGCCACAAAAAATTGGTTCTTGATTTTACTGCGTGTCCCTTATCGATAATTCTTTGATTTGATCTGGTAAGCTTCAAATCCTGATCGCGCTTTGAGTTATCGATTTTATGCTGTTGTTAGCAGCTGATGACTTAGAGCCTTTGAATTTTAACTTTTTTTGGTCTGCTTATTTCAGGAGAATGTGAATCTAAATTTGAAAAGACTTTGAAAATTAGAGAACATGCTTTGTGCAGCTCAAATATTACTACCCCAAATTTTAGTCAAAATTTTAGCTCTCTCAGATCCGATTAGCTGTCGCCTCAGAAACCAAGAGAGCCATTTTCTATTGTAGGTGTAGGTAACTGCATCTAAATTCAAGGTTACTCTTGTAACAACTTAAACCTGTAAAGCCGCAATATCTCTTCTAGTCAGAGAATTATTGACTTGCCGTTGAGGGAGTGAAGCGAGGCGAGTAGCTATTGGCTGGAGAGATCGCGGTGATGGTAAACCAGGGGCATAGGACTCAATTACATGACTACTGCGAGTACACATTACTAACAAATAGTCGCATTCTTCACATTGGGTTTTGACTTGGGCAAGGTAGGAGAGATGGTGGCGTTCGGCGATCGAACCACAATTAGGGCAGCGAATAGCTTCAATCATTTTGAGTAACTCCTTGTTATGGAAAAAATTTAAACGTTTTATTTATAAAGAAATTGTAAATGTAGTTTTAGGGTGATTTTAGTTATATTTTTAATGAACTAGACCTCCATACACGATCTTGTCCATTTATTTAATAATTGTCACAGGCTCATTACAGCAATAAGTTAGATTTTTGAGGGAATAGAAAATTAGTAGAAATTAATTGAATGTATTTATAAAGGAGTAGTCCCTAGAAATTGAACTTACTTAAAAATTTAGATTCAGATAATTATGGATCTGATAAATTTTTAAAGCTGCAAATTAACTATGCAATGATTATAAGCATAAAAATAGAGATCACTACCAGACAAGCGATCCCCGCCTTCAAAAAGACAAGAATTAAATGTCAAATCTTGCGTAGCTGTAAGGAATCAATCGATGGTTAAAAAATAATTAAGCATCATTATTCAAGATAAGTTGCTTATAAATCTTCACGATAAATTCACTCCTCAATCAATATGAATTTATTTAAAGAAAAATTAGTATCTTTAAATATTTATTCATAAATTGCTTGTTTGCTATGACCACGATGACATTGTCTTAGTCCTTACTACTTACAATTATTCTCATCACAGGTTAAACGTTGTACTTTGTCAAATGGTTGTATTTCACAAACAGCAAGGTTATTCTTATATATTTAATCCCTTACTGAAATTATGCCAACACAAACTTTGTTTAATGAAACCCAAATAAATGAAGGCGACGCAGAGAGTCGCTTTCATTTATTTGGGTTTCATTTTCTATAGAGTAAGCTTTTAAAAAATTTATCGTAGAATATTTCCGCGTTCTAGCCATATCTCTAGGAGCAAGATCAGGAAACCAATCATTGCTAAGCGTCCATTCCACACTTCTGCAGATGGAGTCATGCCCCATTCCCATTTTTCTTGTGGGTAGAGCTTAGTATTTTTTTGTGGTTGGATAGTTGCCGAGAAAGCAATTGGGCGATCTCCTAAAGCTTTAATCACCACATCGGCTAGGGCTTGAATAAATGTGGGGTCAGTATCTGGGGCAGGAACACGCGCAAAGGTTTCAATACCTGCATGTTCAGCAATTTCCCGATATTCCATATCAATTTCTTCGAGGGTTTCTATATGCTCAGAGACAAAACTGATTGGGACTACTACTAATTCTTTTACACCCTGTGCAGCTAATTCTTCGATCGCCACATCAGAGTAGGGTTGCAACCACTCAACGGGACCAACACGGCTTTGATAAGCCAACTTGTAAGGATTAGAGCGATTAAGCTTTTGCATAATTAGCGCTGCACAAGACTCAATTTCCTTTAGATAGGGATCGCCTGCTTCTTCGATATAACTAACGGGTACGCCATGGGCGCTAAAAAATACATGGGCGGTACCAGGGTCTTTAACCTGATCAAGTTTAGTAGCGATCAGATTTGCCATTGACTGCAAATATCCAGAATTTTCGTACCAAGAAGGGACAACCGTATATTTGATATTTTGTAATTCAGGATCGGTTTGCCAGATGCGATCGAGCAATCGGAAACTAGAACCTGTAGTACTAATTGAAAATTGTGGGTACAGAGGTAGAACGACTAATTCTTCAATTTTGTCCTTTTTAACTTGGGCGATCGCCTCTTCGGTGAAGGGATGCCAATAGCGCATTCCCACATAAACTTGGACATCATACCCATTTTGCTTGAGTTGTGCGCCTAACGCCTGTGCTTGCGCCTCAGTAATGCGGCGCAACGGAGAGCCACCGCCAATTTTTTTGTAATTCTCTTGAGATTGCTTGGCACGTAGGCTAGAAATTAGCCATGCGAGGGGAGCTTGCAGTAATGGAGATGGCAAGCGAATAATTTCTGGGTCAGAAAATAAGTTATACAAAAATGGGCGGACATCTTCTAATTTATCTGGTCCGCCGAGGTTCAGCAGTAAAACTCCTAATCGCCCCATATCAATCGCTATGTCCTTTTATAAAACACTCTAATTTTTTGCTAATAGTACTAAAACAGAGTACTGATCGCACTAGTACCTAAAACAATACATTTATCTGGCAGAGCAAAAAACTAAATTATTGCTATTAATTTGCATTATGCCCATTAGTCTATCAATTTTTATAGTGTTTTGTTCAAAGGATATATTAATCTGAGCTTCCATAGAAATTTCTCTGCTTCTCAGAAAAGTTAAATTAGGATAAACAGGCTTGTTTGAGCTTTATGACAGCGCTTTGCACCGTGTTAATTGTTACTCACATTTTTAGATTAAAGAATGTGTTTATCAGGGCCATTTTTACGGAATACTTATATAGATATAGATCATTTTAGATTAAAGTATTTTGACGTGCGGTTGTAAATACGCGATCGCTAGGATGAAATTGACATGAAAAATTTAGATATTGACTCTCAAAATATAGCTTTAGATGATTACATCGGTCGTCAAGTCAAGATTAAGTATACAGGGGGTATTCATAAAGGAAGAGTGCAAGGACGGACTCACACAGTCACTGTTGCCTACACCTCCTTGTCAAAAAAATTACAGGCAATTCATCGGCTAGGTGGCAAGATTATAAATGTATCTATTCCTAAGCTTCAGGTTAACTTAGCTGAAGTTGATATTAAGAATATTGATATCGATGATGAGATTGCCCTTATTCCTGAAGGAATTTCTGAGATTGTCCCAACTCATGGACAGCCCCTTGAGTTAGAAGTTGCTGCAGAAATAATCGCTCAAGTTGATCAAGATGATAGTATTTCCCCAGAAGTGGCTGTGATAATTACTGAGGGCATTATAGAATCTGTTCCTGAAATTATCAATCAAGAGTCTTCAAAAATTACTGATCAGATTGAATCTGTTGATCTTACAATTATCACGGAAAATGTTTCTGAAAAGCTTGAAGTAATCTCTAAATCAGAAGTAATCGCTGCACAGGTTTTGGAAATTGCGCCCCAAAAAGTTGTCACCATTCCTGAAAACATCACAGTATTGGAAGAGGTAACAATAGTTACTCCTGAGAAGTCTAAGTCTAGCCAAGCGATCACCCCTAAGTCTAAATCTAGAAAATCATCAACTTCTACTAAAACTAAGCAAGGTTTTAATACAAAGGATGATAAAACTCAAACTCAAGAATTGAAATCTATCTCTGACGTAGTTGATCCTCCTCATAAAGTTAAAGAACTGAAACCTGAACAACTGCCAAAACTAGTCTCTGAGAGTGTTGTTGATAAAGCCGAGAAAGTTGAACAAGTCGATAAATCTATAGAACTTGAATTATCATCTATTCCTGAAATAATTTCTGAACAATTAGAAATTGTCGAACCAGTTGCAGAGATTATTGTACAAGAGATATCAGAAGCGATCGCAGAAATTGAAAAGGTTATCCCAGAGACTAATTTAAAGTCTAAGTCTAGTTCTCCAAAAAAATCAGCAGCTAAAACCAAGAAGTCCAAAGCTGCAAAGATTGCTGATGAAATCTTGCAGGTTACTGAAGAAACTGTTGTGGAAGCAAATATTGATTTGCCAATCTCAAAGATTGCTGAAGTTATTTCCGAGGCGACTTTATCTATAAATCCCATCGAAGCTTTACTTGTATCAACAAGTAAAGCTTCAGAATCAATTATTTTAGAGATTGCTAACGAAGAGATCGCTACATCTACTCCAGAATCTAGCTCTATCCCAGAATCATTAGCTAAATCGAAAAAATCAAAATCTGCAAGCAAATCAGCAAATGGATTTAACAAGTCCAAAGGCGATCGCTAAAGAAAAGAATGGTGGCGGGAAACGCCACCATTCTTTTCTTTAGCTGGCGACAGTTATAATCTGTAATAGGCTCTATCTGAAAATCATGGTTTAAACAATGTCTCATGTGTCAACTCAGCTAAAAAAATTAGTAATTGCCAGTGGCAATGCTGGAAAGATAGAAGAGTTTCGTGATTATTTAGCTAACTTAGAAGTGGCTCTAATTGCCAAACCTGACAGCATTGATGTCGAAGAAATAGGGATAACTTTTATTGAAAATGCCCATCTTAAAGCCTCCCAAATAGCGATCGTCACAGGAGAATGGGCGATCGCCGATGATTCAGGGCTAGAAGTGATTGCCTTAAATGGCTCACCGGGGGTGCTTTCCGCAAGATATGCAGACACCGACAATGATCGCATCAATCGGGTTTTGCGCGAACTTGGCAACCATCCTAATCGTGAAGCTCAGTTTGTCTGTGCGATCGCGATCGCCTCACCCGATGGCGCGATCGCTGCCGATGCCATTGGTATTTGCAAAGGTGCGATCGCCGATGCACCAAGGGGAAATGGTGGATTTGGCTATGATCCAATTTTTCTAGTACCAGAACTACAGAAAACCTTTGGTGAAATTCCTCCTGAAGTGAAATCCCAAATTAGTCACCGAGCTAAGGCTCTGTCAATTTTACGTTCTAAGCTAGACTCACTGGTTGCACCACATTATTCCACGTGATGATATCAATTAGCTCCTGCTTAATCTCATCTGCTTAATCATTGTCAGATTGAGAATAATTAAGCATTAGCATGCCCCCCCCTTCGTACCTGTCCCATCAATTCCCCAATATTGATGGGACAGGTACGATTGAGAACTGGCTTCCCAGATGCAAAAACTATATTTTGTTTTTGTTTTCCCCACATTCTATGGATAGAAATATTATAGTCAGGATATAGCGCGTATACCTTAAAGCGATTGCCGGCATAGATCGTAGATTTATTCTGTAAATTAATTACAACTAATTTGTATTGTTTGACAGGCTTCTACTAGCTCCATCATCAATGCATAGTTAGAAATACTGAATTCGCGAAATCTTTCTAAACCCGTTCTTAAATCCATTAAAGAGCTCAGCAGTACCCAGCCTTGATGGAGCAGAATGTCAAGTCGAGTTATTTCAACAATACTGCGCTAACAGCAACGTCAAAATCAATTCGAGTGATTAATCAATATTTTTAGTTTGAGACTGATAATAAGTGAATGCCCCTAATAATCTTGCAAACATTATACAGATCAAAACCCAAATGAAAGAAGGTGACGCATCTTGCCTCCTTCTTTCATTTCTATATATTCAAATTCTATCAGCGCCTGTCCCCAATTGACTGACCAATGCCACCTTTCTATGCCCAGTCGTCCTGACCTTCATCTTGAGCCATATAAACTTTGCCGATCGCATGAATTTCTCTGGTTTTAGTAAATAGCTCCTCCTCATTAATTTGCCAATTAGTTAAAACCTTAAGTAAGTCAGATTGGATATCACGCGCTCCTATAAAACCTTTATAACGAATAATTAAACGCGCTAAATCAGCAAATTCACGATTGTTCGGTGTATTTTGCGTTAGTAGCTCATTTAATATTTGCCGATCTTTTGTGTATTGAGGATGTCTTTGATCTTTTACTTCTGCCATAAATTTTAGATTACAGCGCTTTGTACTTAATCCATATGAAAAGATTTTTAAAAGCACTGCTTTGCAGCACTTTTAAAAATCTTTTCATAGAAAACTGTTGCAATAAATCTAAAACAGCGCGTTGCACTGTTTTAGATTTAATTAATGTCTTAAAATGATGACTTCATCACCAGTGACGGGACTACGAGCAATCAGATGATTTTCAGCGTCAGCAACCAAAAGCTTCTTGAAGTTAAAAGATCGCGTTCTATTTTGGAGATCTGTTACCAGTTGAGTTTGTTGGTTTGGATCTAACTTATACCAATTATCATTGAGAGCCACAATCAAGCGTCCACGCTTAAAGTTTGTCTGCACCGAACCTAGCAAAGATTCACCATACTGATTCGCCACTTCAGAAACTTGAGCTTGGATTTTAGCGATCGCAATTTGCTCAGATGTCAAGGGGGCATCAGCACGCTCTGGATTTACCAAGTCACTTACTGAAGGTGCAGTCTTTGCCTCGTTAGGCTGCTCTTGGGCAACTGTGCCAACTGGTGCTGGCTCTTTGGCAATTTTCTTGATGTTTTGACTATGGGCATGGGATGGCTTGAGAATAATCAAGAGCGAGAAAAGAGTGGCGAGGGCAATTGCTCCCGCACGCTTATCGAGAATGCGCTTAATTTCATCAGACAGAGGAACCTGTACCACAATTCCATTGATGGATCCCCAAATTGGGGCAGTTGCAGTCACAGTCTTTTTCCAAGCATCATTTTCCTGTAACTTTTCCCAAGATTCCACCAAAGAAGGGGTTGCTGCGGCTTTAGTTGTCACCTTTTGCCAAATATTGGTAGCAATCGGATCGAGTTTATCCACGGAGAATTGGAAGAATTCTAATATCTTAGGTGTGACTTGTTCTTTAACAAATTTCCACGCAATGCCAAATTCCTTTTTGACTTGCTCTGCCAATTCTGAGCTAGGCTCTGCGGATGCACTGAGCAAAGCCGCAGGCTCACCTGAAGCATCGATCGTCACTTCTTGATTTCCTAAGCTTTGTTGCAGTTTGATTAAAGCCACTATCAAAGCGGCGATCGCTTGAGCCGAGAGCTTTTGTCCTAGCTTCAGAGCTTTATCTAGGGTTGGATTGCTTGGTATTTCACTCGTTGTCGCATCTGATGGTATTAACTTAGTTTGCAGATTACTTAGAGCAGGCAGCAAAATTTTAACCAGCTTCAGTAATAGCGATTGCAACTGCGGCTGTACCGTTGTCCATGTTTGCCCCACTTGCTGAGAAACGCGATCAATTACCTCTTGAGTTTTGTTATCTGTCACATCTGCCTCCTGTCACAATTCACACGATTGCCATGTAAAGTATCACAAATTATGGAGGGAGAATAACATAATCTTGCATAGTTTCTTAGCACTTCAGCACATTGTGCTGGGATCAAGAACAAATAAATTGTTGAAAAGCTTGCTTCACAAGCCTTTCAACAATTTATCAAAGAGAAACGACTTAGATAGAACTACAAGGTTGGGGATAACCTCTTTTAGCTTTATAGTTAATTAAAGCTACTTAGCTGCTCTTTTTTCAAAAACCACCTAAAATATCATGCGTATTCTCGCTCTAGCTTGGGAGTTTCCTCCACGGATCATTGGAGGGATTTCTCGTCATGTAGCAGAACTATATCCTGAATTTATTAAGCGTGGACATGAGGTTCATTTAATTACTGTTGCAGTCGAAAATGAGCCGTTAGAAGCAGTTATTGATGGCATTTATGTTCATCGCGTTCATGTTGAAAAAAATCATGATTTTTTTCAATGGGTAGTGCAAATGAATGTAACCATGTTGGAATTCGCTAGAGATTTGTTGACTTACAACTCTATCGATATCATCCATGCCCATGATTGGCTAGTCGAAGAAACATCGATCGCCTTAACCAAAGAATTTCAGATCCCCTTAGTTACAACCATTCACGCTACAGAATATGGACGTTGTCACGGAATTCACAACGCTACCCAACAATATATTCATCAAAGGGAGATCGAATTAACTAGAGCATCTCAGCGTGTGATCGTTTGCTCTGAATATATGCGAGGAGAAGTACATCGGGCGTTCGGTTGCCCTGTGGAAAAAACTGACGTGGTTTACAACGGTTTAAGCGTTGAGAGGTGGAAAAACATCACCGATGCGCGTGATTTGGAATGCGATCGCCTCACGCTTCATAGTCAATATGCCAATCCCGACGAATCGATTATCTACTATGTTGGGCGGATCACCTATGAGAAAGGAATTTATGTCCTTCTTAACGCAATGCCAAAGATCATTACTGCAATGAATGATCAAGTACGTCTGGTGATTATTGGTACTGGCGATGCTTATTCAATTCTATTGCAGCGTCAAGCTTGGGATTTGGGGATTTACCATAAGGTTTTATTTACAGGTTTTATGGCAGATGCAGATTTTTGGAAATTTCAAACGATCGCCGATTGTGCAGTCTTTCCTAGTTTGTACGAACCTTTTGGCATTGTGGCGTTAGAAAGTTTTGCTGCTAAAGTCCCGCTTATAGTGTCAAATACAGGGGGCTTACCCGAAGTTGTCCGTCATGGGGTTACAGGGATTGTCACGCAAGTTAACGAGACTAATTCTCTAGCAGAGGGAATTATACAAATTTTGCAGAATCGAGAATATGCCCAAACTCTAGTTGATAACGCCCAATCAGAACTAAGGGAACGTTTTGCATGGGATCAGCTTGCATTAAAAACTGAAGCTGTGTTCTTAAAGGTATTAGTAGATTAAAACAAGCTTTGTTGTTTGGCTACGCGGGAGAAACAAGCTTGTTGTAATTAAAGTACTAGAGGCTTCGACTACGCTCAGCCAAATTTGGTTGAGCGTAGT